>CBDTVF010000346.1:0-3843 GCA_965363775.1 uncultured Gammaproteobacteria bacterium | reverse complement strand
TTAATCGCCGATGTATACCCAGGCATGGAAGCAGCGAAAAATGTGATTCAGACCAGCTTGCAAAACGCGAACCCGGTAATCCATCCGGCGGTAAGCCTGGCCAATGCGGCACGGATCGAAGGAGCAGGGAATTTCCTGTTTTACGAAGAAGGGGTGACAGATTCGGTGGGGCGGATGATTGAAGCCGTTGACCGGGAGCGGATCGCAATCGGTGAAAGGCTCGGAATTAAAATCTACTCCGACCCGGAAATAGGCATGCTCCAGGGATACATGCTGGAAAACAACTACGGCTCAGCCTATCGAAATGCGCCGGGGTTCCTCGGTATTACTGCACAGCCGCAACTCGACCACCGCTACATCAATGAGGATGTCGGATACGGTCTCGTCTTCATGTCACGTCTCGCGAAACAGGTCGGCGTCGAAACTCCGACCATCGATGCCATCATCCAAATGACATCCATATTGATGCACCGAGATTATGCGACCGAAGCACTACGCACGCCGGATTCATTGGGAATCGGTAACTTGACGGCGGAACAACTCGGGGTCCTTTAATTCTGATAAAAATGCTGAAAGTTCTTGCCCTGGCAACTGGCAGAAAACAATCTGCTACAGGTGTTTACCGTAATCTCTTCCAGACCAACCAACCCATAAATTACTGAAGCCCATGCACCAGACAAGCAACACCTTCACAACCGGTACCAGTGGCCCCGGACTTTATGACATCACTCGCGAAGTGGTTTTGTGGGTCAATCAACAAGGCATGACAGAAGGACTTCTCACCCTGTTCATGCGCCACACCTCAGCATCCCTGACCATACAGGAGAACGCCGATCCGGATGTGTGTCACGATCTGCAGGATTTTTTCAGCCGAATAGCACCCCGTAACGACCCCTATCGTCATAGCGCTGAAGGACCCGATGATATGCCCGCGCATATTAAAACAGCGCTGACTCAGACCAACCTTTCAATTCCATTGGTCAATGCCCGATTGGCTTTAGGCACCTGGCAGGGAATTTATGTGTTTGAGCACCGTGACCAGGGGCACAGACGCCAGGTGACCGCCCACTTATTGGGTGATTAACTGACTATTTTCCACACAAATCACGGGAATTAATACAGAACTTCAAAACTGCTCACTTGTAATCCGCATCAGAGATCCAGGATTGGCCATCATGGTTTTTCCGAGTGTCTTAATTCTCGGAAGCATATGTTCAAAGTAAAATTCAGCGGTTCTGACTTTGGCCCGATAAAACTCGATATTTTCGGGTTTTTTGGCGATTTGTTCGTTGGCTTTTTGTGCCATCATCGCCCAAAAATAGGCCATTGTGATGTAACCGGAGTACATCAGATAATCAACCGAAGCTGATCCGACCATGTCGCGATTCTTACGTGCTTTTAGTGCAATCATCAATGAATATCGCCGCCAGTTAAATACGGCTTTGATCAACGGGAAAATAAACTTATTCATTCTGCGTTTGTGTTCGTTTCTTGAAAATATACTGTGGTCTTTGCAAAAACCCACAATTTCCCTGGTAAAAGATTTTAGTGCTTTACCGCGTTGTAACAGTATCTTCCGACCGAGCAGGTCCAGGCCTTGAATACCTGTTGTTCCTTCATACAAAGTCGCAATGCGTGCATCCCGGACAATCTGTTCCAGACCCCACTCCTTGATGTAACCATGACCACCAAAGACCTGCAGGCCATTGTTGGCTGATTCAAAACCAGCCTCGGTCAGGAAGCCTTTCAAAATAGGTGTAAAAAAGCCCAGCTTGTCATCAATACGCGTCCGGTCTTGCTCATTTGTACATTGGTCCAGTTCATCTACCATCTTTCCAACGTAATAGATCATGGCCCGACCACCTTCCGAAATGGATTTTTGCGTTAGCAGCATCTTCCTCACGTCAGGGTGGACAATGATTGGGTCCGCAGCCTGTTCTGGAAATTTCTTGCCGGACAAGGAGCGCATGGATAAACGATCTTTCGCGTAAGGCAGCGAAATTTGATAAGCCAATTCTGAATTACACACACCCTGAATGGCGATTCCGATCCTGGCGGTATTCATGTAGGTGAACATGTATTCCAGCCCCTTGTTTGCTTCACCAATCAGGTAGCCTTTGGCGTTATCAAAATTCAGAACAGCCGTCGATGAACCTTTAATACCCATCTTTTCCTCGATGGACCCGCAACTGACCGAGTTGGATTCACCCAGTGAAGAATCTTCATTGACGAGGATTTTCGGCACCAAAAACAGTGAAATGCCCCGCGAACCTTTTGGTGCATCAGGTAATCTCGCCAATACGATATGAATGATATTTTCGGTTAAATCATGATCGCCGGCAGAAATGAACATCTTGCTACCGGTAACATTGTAACTACCATCATTGACGGGTTCCGCCCTGGTGCGGATCAAACCCAAATCAGAACCACACTGTGCCTCTGTCAAACACATCGTGCCACTCCACTCACCCTGTGTAAGCTTCTTAAGGTAGACATTCTTTTGCTGTTCACTGCCATGTTTAATGAGGGTATTCATCGCTCCAAGACTGAGTCCCGGGTACATGGACCATGACCAGTTGGCGGTACCAATCATTTCGGTGCGTATCAAACCAATAGAAGTTGGCAGACCCTGGCCGTCATATTCAATGGGATGGGATATACCCTGCCATCCGCCATCAATGTATTTTCTGTAGGCTTCTTTAAAGCCTTTTGGGGTGCTTACTTTGCCATCCTGCCATTGGCAACCTTCCCTGTCGCCACTTTGATTCAGGGGCGCCAGTTCTGTCTCACAGAATTTCGCACATTCGGTGATAACCATATCCACCAAATCAGGTGTCGCTTCATGATAATCCGGGTATTTCTGGTAGTGACTGTAAATATCCAATAAATCTTCCGTGACAAATTTGATATCTTCAATCGGGGCGTTGTATATGGTCATTTAATTTTGCTCTGTGTTTAAACTGAAATGGTCACAAATAGTCATTTGACACCATAGTTACGATACCGTAACTTACTATTGCGTAACTTACGCTACCGTAGTATCCTTGTCAACATGAAAAAGAAGAAAGTGCGATCAGGACGGCTTACGGCTGCAGCAAGACGGGCTCAGTTGATTGAAGTGGGGCGGGCGGTATTTGCGGAAAGCGGCTACGAAGCCACTTCGGTCGAAGAGATAGCGGCCCGGGCAAAAGTCTCAAAACCCATCCTATATGGCCATTTCGGCGGTAAGGAAGGACTGTACGCGGTCGTTGTCGACCGCGAGGTTGAGCACATCCTGAGTAACATAGCAGAAGCCGTCAGTTCAGGAACAGCTCGTGCACGACTCGAGAAAGCGGCCCTTGCATATCTCACCTATGTCAAGGAACACCCACAGGGTTTTGCAGTACTGCTACGCGATGCCCCGAAACAAAGCAGTGAATTGCCTGCCTTGATGTATGACCTGGCAGACCGTATCAGCGATGTCTTTACCGAGCAATTCGGTGAGGCTGGCTATGATTCAAAATTTGCACCCATTTACGCTCACGCCCTGGTTGGCATGGTTGCCTTTGTTGGACAGTGGTGGACAGAAAGTGAACAAGCCCCATCAGTGGAAACCGTAGCAAGCCATATCGGAGCCCTGGCATGGACGGGACTACGCCACCTGCCAACGCAGCCTACCCTATTGAAGTGAACTGGTGTTTATCTGAGTGGGTACTGCCCGAACTCCTCTACCGCATCCACCATCGCCAGTACGTTTTCCGGTGGAACATCGTTCATCACTGTGTGTACAGCACCGATCATACAGCCACCACCCGGGCCAAGTGCCTCGATGACGCGTCGTACCTCCTCGCGGACTTCAGCAAC
>CBDTVF010000345.1:0-3864 GCA_965363775.1 uncultured Gammaproteobacteria bacterium | reverse complement strand
CGTTTTACCGGCACACATTGTGTACAACCTCGTGGGTAACAAGTTACCCACCCTACTTTCTTACTTGAATCAGGCTTTCGTTTTCGGGATTTTTGCCGGCCCTGTTTTTGTAAAACTCACTTATTTGAACAAAATCTGCATCAATATCTTCCGACGGATAAAACACTCCGCCGATTCCCACCTGTTTATTGCCATAATCCAGGTAGGCCATCAGGACAGGCACTTTTGCGGCACGGGCGATATAGTGAAAGCCGGTTTTCCAATGGTCTGTTTTGCTACGGGTGCCTTCAGGTGCCAGCGCCAGGACCAGTTCTTCCGAGCGGTCAAACAGGTCTGCCATTTGCTGCATATAATTCTGCCCCTGGTCGCGTCGGACGGACGTGCCACCAATTGCACGAAAAAACCAGCCATAAGGCCAGCGGAACATACTGTGCTTTCCCATCCAGCAAACTTTAATCTTGACTGCCTTGGCCGCCAGGATACTCAGTGGGAAATCCCAGTTGCTGGTGTGAGGTGCGGCGATCGCTACAAATTTTTTGATATCCGGTATATCTACCTGGAGTGTCCATCCAAGTTTTGTCAGTATCCAATAAGAAAGACGTGAAAGCATTCGAGCTCAGACTTATCTCAAGGCCTTGATGATCTGCCAGCCACCCAGGGCCAGTAAGATCATGCCAGGTACTGAATAACCCCATAAAAACCAGGGTCCGGTTTCCATCGCAGTCAGAATGGCGCCTGGAATACTCAGTGAACCACCCGCCAGTGCATGTAATATCTTTCGACGTGAGATCAACCGTTCCTGCCTTGCGCGGGTGATGTCTTCCGAAGTGGTGCGACCCATCAACTGCCCGCTGTTTGCCATAACCAGCAAATCGTGAACAAGCCCGGGGATTTCGGGGGCTTTCGCCAGCCATCCGGGCAGACGTTCGCGCAGTTCATGGGATACATTTTCAATGCTGTGTCTTTCCCTGAGAATAGTTTCGAGCTCCGGTTTGGCAACACCCCAGATATCCAGTTCCGGGTCAAGTTGGCGGGCCAGTCCCTCGACATTCAGCAAGGTTTTTTGCAGCATCAGAAGTTGCGGTTGCAAGGTTAGTTGGAATCGATGGGCAACACTAAAAAGATCAAAAAGCATCTGTCCAAAGGAAACCTCGTTGAGGGGCCGTGTAAAGTTGGGCTCTCCCACCGACCGTACAGCCGACTCCAGTTCGTCCAGTCGTGTGTTTGCCGGTACCCAGCCCGCATCGATGTGCAGGGCCGCGACACGACGATAGTCCTGGTTGAACAGGGCCTTGAAGTTTTCCGCAATGTAATAAAGATCTTCCGGTGACAGGCTCGCTACAATGCCAAAATCCATGGCGATATAAGTGGGGTCATCCGGGTTGCTTGCATCCACGAGGATATTTCCGGGGTGCATGTCGGCATGGAACAGGTTGTCACGAAAAACCTGGGTGTAGAAGACTCTGACACAGCGTCTGGCCAGTTTCTTCAGGTTGACACCATGCTCCCGCAATGTCTCGACGTCACCTACCGGGAGACCCGATACGCGCTCCATCACCATGACCCGGCGTTTGCACAATTGCCAGTAAACCTCCGGGACATACAGGTCCGTGGAGCCCTTAAAATTGCGTCGCAATATCGATGCATTGGCGGCTTCGCGCTGCATGTCGAGTTCATCGAAGACGACGGTTTCGAATTCACGTACAACTCTCAAGGGCTGAATACGCGCACCGCTCTGCATGAATCTCTCAGCTTGTTTTGCAATAGCCTTCAGCAGATCAATATCCTTGCGCAACTGCTTGTCGATACCGGGTCGCACAACTTTGACCACGGCTTCACGACCGTCGTGCAGTGTGGCCGGGTGGACCTGGGCGATGGAGGCTGAGGCCAGCGGGTTGGTGTCGAACGAGGCAAATATTTCACTAACCGGTTTGCCCAGGGCATCCTCGATAATGTCACGCGCCTGGTCACCGGGGAAAGGAGGTACCTGGTCTTGTAGTAAGGCCAGTTCATCGGCGATGTCCTGGGGTAGTAGATCCCTGCGGGTCGACAGTATCTGCCCGAATTTCACATATACGGGCCCCAGTTCCTGCAAAGCCATGCGCAAGCGCTCACCACGTGGCAATGCCGATACGTCTTTACCGGTTGGAATGAACACGCGCAACCAGCGAATGGGTGCCGGTAAACGGGCCGTGCTGAATAACTCATCCAAACGGTAGCGCTTCAGAATAACCCCGATGTGCCAGATACGCAGAAACTGACGCAGACTATGCATCATGAACGGCGGTCGCGCATAAATTCGGACAAAACTTTGCCGGCATTGCGTGCAGTTTCCCTGGCAGTCTCGACACCCTGGCGAATACCCTGGGCTGCCTGGTGACCTGCTACATCACCGAGCAAACCCGCGAGCGGGCCTTCCCAGTCAGGATCCAGTTGTCTGAATATCCGTTCAAGATCACGGGCGAGGTTGGCATCACCATTGATCTGGACTTTTGACTCAGGCAAACCCCAGTCGGCTTCCTCGGGTTCGGCCATTGAAAACAATGCAACGGGCGTGCCACTAATAACGGTATCCGGTGTGCCATCTGCCTTCAGTCGCACGCGCACAACGCCATGCTTGAAAGTGAAGAAAAGTGTGATGTTCAAGCCTTTCAAATCCACCTGCAATAGACGGCCTTCGAGTTTTTTAACCCGTGACGGTGATTCCATATCCAATTGCAGGAGATGGTTGATGGCTGTTTCCAGTGTCAGCGCCAGCATTCCCGGTAAGGGGGTGATGTATTCAGCCATGATGACCACTATGAATGGCGACGACTCCGCCGGTCAGGTTGCGGTAGGTGACATTGCTGAAGCCGGCGTCGACCATCATGTCGGCAAGTTCATCCTGTCCGGGGTGTTTACGGATACTTTCTGCGAGATAACGGTAGCTGTCCTCGTCATCGGCCACCAGTTTTCCAATCTTGGGCAATATGCCGAAGGAATAGCCATCATAGATTTTCTTGAGACCTTCGAATTCCACTTTTGAGAACTCAAGAATCATGGCGCGGCCACCCGGTTTGAGTACGCGAAACATCTCTCTCAATGCGGCAGACTGGTCAGTGACGTTGCGCAACCCAAAAGCGATGGTCACGGCGTCAAACTCAGCATCCGCAAAGGGTAGTTTCTCTGCATTTGCCAGGGAGTATTCGATATTGCCGACGAGTCCCCTGTCTTCCATGCGCTGACGGCCTACAGCCAGCATCGCTTCATTGATATCACTTAGCACAACGCTGCCATGTGAACCCACCCGTTTACTCATCAATGCGGCGATATCACCGGTACCACCGGCCAGGTCCAGCACTCTTTGACCGGGGTGGATATTGCTGATGGCGATAAAATGGCGTTTCCACAAGCGGTGGACACCCAAAGACATCAGGTCATTCATCAGGTCATATTTACTCGCCACGGAATCAAAAACACCGCGTACCAGCCCGGTTTTGTCTTCAACTGCTACATCCCGGTAGCCAAAATGTGTCGTGCCGTCTTGCTTGGGCTTTTTGTCTGCCTGTTCCATTCTTTAGACCACTTCGAAAAAATACTATTGTACCTTCACAGCGGCATGACGTTTAGAGAATATACCGGCTCAGGTCTTCATCTGCTGCCAGGACATCGAGATGTTCGTTAACATAGGCGGCATCAAGTGTGATGGATTCCCCGCTGCGGTCTGGTGCTTCGAAAGAGATAATGTCCAGCAAGCGTTCCAGGATGGTATGTAAACGACGTGCGCCGATGTTCTCCGTTGATTCATTGACCTGCGCGGCGATTTCCGCGATACGTTTTACGGCATCTTCTCCGAATTGCAGGTCAACGCCTTCAGTTGCCATC
>CBDTVF010000344.1:0-3867 GCA_965363775.1 uncultured Gammaproteobacteria bacterium | reverse complement strand
ACATTCATGAAACTGGGAGCGCGCACCTTGTGGCGGATGGGCCGGTTACTGCCATCGCTACGGACGTAGTGGAATACCTCACCGCGCGGTGCCTCGTAATGACCGATGCCTTCACCGGCAGCGACAAACCTCGGATTGGAGTCGATCGGACCACCAACCTTTTCCAGTTGTTTCAGGCATTGCTGGATGATGCGGATAGACTCAAACATCTCGAGGATGCGTACCACCGCCTTGTCAAAGACATCACCTTTTTCACAGGTGATGACATCAAAATCCACCATGTCGTAGGCAGCATGAGGATGATCACGTCGTACATCGATGTCGTAACCGGAGGCTCGCGCAGTTGGTCCAAGGGCGCCATACGCAATCGCTTTTTCACGTGTCAGGATGCCAACGTCCTTGGTGCGGGCATGTATCAGCGGATCCTGGATAACGGCGTCCCGGAACATCTTGATCGGGTCCTGCAGGTCATCGAGTAGTTTTTCAACGACCGGAATGTCAGTTTTGTTGATATCCCGACGAACACCACCGGGTTTCATCATGCCATAGTGGTTGCGGTTGCCGGTCAGCAGTTCGAGAATATTGAGTACGTCTTCACGGAAACGCCAGGCCCACATCCAGATGGTGTTAAAACCGATAAAATGCCCGGCCAACCCAAGCCACAACAGATGAGAATGAATACGTTCCAGTTCACCAATGGCGGAACGGATAAATAAGGCGCGTTCAGGTACCTTGATATTTCCGGCATCTTCGACCGCCTGTACGCAGGCCAGTGGATGTGAGGTCGAGCAGATACCACAGATACGCTCGACCAGGAAAACGGTTTCCTCGAATGTCTTTGATTCAGAAAGTTTCTCTATGCCGCGGTGGTTGTAACCCAGTTCAATATCCAGGTGGACAACCGTCTCGTCCTCTACGTGCAGTTTGAAAAATTCCGGCTCCTCCTGCAGCGCATGGTAGGGGCCGATGGGTATGATGGTTCGTTTGCTCATGTCGTCGCCCCGTGGTTTTTGCGCATGGGGAAGTTGCCTTCCGGCCAGTCATCGGCCAGCAACAAATGTCGCATATCCGGGTGGCCATTAAACTGGATGCCCATCAACTCCCACATTTCCCGTTCAATCCACTCGGCAGCCGGACACATCAAAGCAATCGAGTCCAACTCCGGTGCGTCGTGTTCCAGCAGAATTCTGAAGGTGATGATGCAGTCCTTTTCGTCCAGGGCCCAGTGGTACAGCACTTCATATCCGGCTTCTGTGTCCACGGCGGTTGCAATCTGGAAGCGCGCTCCAAACTCATCGAGCATCACGCGGCTGGATGATTCCAGCCTTTCTGCCGGGATATCGAGATAAGCCCGCCGATCGGATTTGCTCTCCAAGGCCAGGGTGGATTCACCGAGTTGTGCCCGGATTGCCGTGATGATGTCGTTATTGCCCATAAGATTCTCTTTCATCGCCCCTTACGCGGTTTCTGCTACTTCGGTTGCCGTTTTTTCCGCTATGCCACCGTTTTCCTGCAGGCAACGGGGTACCAGCGCCCCACTGCGGAGTCCCTCAACCACCTTGACGACAGCACTGATGATGGCTTCAGGTTTTGGCGGGCAACCGGGTACAAAGGCATCAATTTGCATGTAATCACCAGGCGGGCGCTCCCAGTTGTAGGAGTCACGGAACATCAATCCCGTACAAGGGCAGCCGCCAATTCCGAGAACCAGGTATGGTTTGGGTACCTGCGCCAACAGTTCCCGTGCACGTATGGCTGCTTTGCGATTGAAAATACCTGATACCAGCAGTACGTCCGCATGACGGATACTGCCAACCAGCGTAATGCCGAAGCGCTCAAGGTCGTATCTGGGTGTCAGTGCATCGAGAATTTCGATATCGCAGTTGTTGCAGGCGCTGCCGCCGAGATGGAATACATTCATTGAACGTGTCAGTGCGTTGATTGCCCTATTCATAATATTATTCCTCCTGGGCCATCCTCATGGTTTCAGAACCCCAACCAGGCGAGCGTGACCGCCAGGGCGGCAACTATGCTCACCGGCCCCCAAAAGAAACGAACAGCCTGGTCGATACGTACGCGTGGTGTGGTATTTCGTATCACAATGGTTATTGCCACCAAGACAAACCACAGCAGGAATCCGATCAGTGCAGGCAACCACCCCGGACCAATAACCAGACTGCCAAAGAACAGCACAACCAGCAGAACAGGCATCGTGAAAAGCATCATTGCCCGTGTCAGCTTAAACATCGCCAATGGTGGACCGGAGTACTCGATCAAGGCCCCGCCGGAGAGTTCGGTTTCGGCTTCCGGCATATCAAATGGCACCAGGGTTAGCTTGGCCTGCATACAACTGATGCATACCAGCAGTGCCAGTACACCGGACAGGCTGGTCACCGGGGCCTGGCCTGTCAGCAGGTCGCCCAGACGAATACTGTTGGCATGCACTACTGGCACCAGTATTGCCAGCACCAGCGGCAGTTCGTAGGCAATCATCAACTTGACCTCGCGGCTTCCGCCCAGCGATGCCAGGGGATTACGGGATGCAAATGAACCCAGCATCACGGCCAGTGCAGGCATCACCAGGAGGTAGATCACCACGATCAGGTCACCCACAAATGTGGCTTCGGCATTCAGCAGGGTACGCCACAGGATCATTGATGCCAGGGTCACTCCGGCGAGTCCAAGTAATGGCGCCAACAGGAACAAGCCGGTTGCACCGCCCTCGGGAACGCAGGTTTCCTTGTACAGAAGCTTGCGAATGTCATGGAAAGGCTGCAGAAATGGCGGGCCTACACGCATTTGCACAAGAGCTGTCACCTTGCGGTCCACCCAGGACGTCAACAGACCGGCAACGGCGGTGAACAAAAGACCCGGGAAGAGCAGGAACTCGAGTAAAACCATGTTGCCTTTCATGATGTCACCTCTTGCCTGACCCAGCGTTTTGCCCGGGCTGCCAGGTGTTGATCAACAATATGAACATCTGATTCCGCTGGATCCAACAGACGAAATTCGAGCGCCCCGTGTGGGCAACTGCTTACACAAAGTGGCTCCGCGTTGTTGTTTTCAAGGCAAATATCGCAGTTGACCTGATAAAACGTCAATGTTTCAGTGTAGATCGTGCCAAACGGGCAGGCGTGTGCACACATTTTGCAACTGACACAGCGCATATTGTTGCGCTGCAGGATACCGTTCTGGTCACGTTCCAGGGCATCGAAAACACAGGCGTCAATGCAACTCGCGCTGGCACAACGACGGCAGATCAATGCGAAGGTAGCGCGCTCACGAAGTCCTGAGATGCCATGCTCTTGTGTGTGAGCTCTGTCATGGTATCCGCAGGTCACGCTACAGCTGTCACATTGATCACATTTTTGCAGGTCGATGATCAACCGCATATGCTTGGTTTCAGTCATCCCACAACCTCGGATCGGCTTGAATTTCATCATAGGAGAACACCGGGCCGTCCTTGCAGACATAGAAACAGCCGAGACGACAATGTCCACATTGACCGATGCCGCAACTCATGTTGCGTTCCATCGAAAGATAGATATTTTCGGGACGGTAGCCACGTTCCAGCAGTTTTTCGGTGCCGAACTTCATCATGATCGGCGGTCCACACATGACAGCAATGCCATCACTGGCATGACAGTCGAGATAGTCCTCGGCGAGGATCTCGGTGATCATTCCGACATGACCATTCCAGTTGTCGTTGGCCTGATCTACCGTCAACATGACATCAAGAGAACCACCCTGATTCCAGCCATGCATTTGCGCATCTTTGAAAACGATGCTGTCAGGTGTTTTTGCACCATATCGCACAATAATGCGGGTATAGGCATCAAGATCATCGATCAGGGCCAGTAACAAAGA
>CBDTVF010000343.1:0-3888 GCA_965363775.1 uncultured Gammaproteobacteria bacterium | reverse complement strand
AGCAATGAAAGCCTTAAGCAAAATACTTGTAGTGCTAGCCACCATGTCCATGTTTCTTCTGGGTATGACCGCCTGTTCCAGTAGCGGCGGTGGCGTATACAACCGCGCCAGCATGCATTATGGCAGTGGTTACCGTGGTTACCGGGGTAATCCCTGGGGATATGATGGTGTCTACTATCCTGGCGGTGGGGGTGGTATTGGTGGTGGCGGGTCGGTTGATCCTGACTGGGGTGTTGACGCACCTTCTCGACCTATCGCCGTACCAATGCCCGAGATGGGCATGCCTGATTTTGGCGGTATGGATGATATGGGCGGAATGGATTTCGACTTTTAGACAGTATTTACTGTTGACGTTGCCAGTACCAGCTCCGGTTCAACTGCTTCTTTGTGTTGCTTGGCGATCAATGAATACATTACCGGTATCACAAATAGCGTAAACAAAGTACCGACACTCAGACCAATGGTGATCACCAGGCCAATATTGTTACGTGAGACCGCACCGGCACCGGAGGCCATCACCAGGGGCATGATTCCCAGCACCATCGCTGCAGTGGTCATTAACACCGGCCGTAAACGCATGGCTGCTGCTTCTTTAACCGCGGTAACTTTGTCCATGCCCTGGCGCTGCAGTTGGTTAGCGAACTCAACGATCAGGATTCCATGCTTGGAAATAAGGCCTATGAGGGTGATCAAACCCACCTGGGTATAGATATTCAGCGTGGCCAAACCCAGGAAAAGCGGCAGCATGGCACCAAATATCGACAGGGGAACCGTGATCAGCACGACCAGCGGGTCGCGGAAACTCTCAAATTGTGCGGCCAGTACCAGGTAGATAATGATCAGTGCCAGTGCAAAAGTGAGCAGTAGCGCAGAGCCTTCATTTTCAAACTGACGGCTCTGGCCGCCAAAGTCATAGGTGAAGCCCTGGGGTGCAATTTCACGCAATGTTTTTTCCAGGAATTCATGTGCATCCGCGATGGTGGCCAGACCGGGCATGGGTATGGCCTCAATGACTGCGGAGTTGAGTTGCTGAAACTGTGTCAAATCGTTGGGTACAACTTCCCGCTCAACACTGACGACCGTTGAAAGTGGAATCTGGATGCCATTTCGGGCTGTCACATACAGATTGGCGATGACCCCGGCGGTTTGTTGGAAACTGCCATCAACTTGTGGCACGACCTCGTAACTACGTCCATTGATATCAAAATAATTGGTACGAAAATCACCCAATTGTGTTGCCAGGACATTACCGATATCCCGCATACTGATACCCATTTGCCCGGCCTTGTCACGGTCAACCTTGACGTGGATCTGTGGTTTGTTCATGCGCAGGGTGTTATTAACCATCATAAACAATCCACTTTCCATCGCCTTGTTCTTGAGTTCCTGTGCCACTTCATAGAGCTGTGCGTGATCATAGGTGGAGGTAACAACAAAGTTGACCGGCATGCCCATGGGTGTGCCAGGTAAGGTCGGCGGGTTGATCGCATAGACTTCCATACCCGCTATACCTGCCAGATCACCCTGAAGTTGCGGTTGTATATCCATCTGGCTGCGCTCACGCTGACTCCAGGGTTTCAAAACCATACCAGCCATCACATTGTTTTCCACCGGCATACCCGCCATCATGAATGTTTGTTCATGTTCAGGGTAGGCAGTCAAAGTTTCTTGCAGTTGCTCGGCATAGGTTTGTACAAACTGAACACTGGCATTATCCGGTGCAATACCCATGGTCAGGATGAAACCCTGGTCTTCAACCGGGGCCAGTTCAGACTGTGTCATTGTGAACATGACAAGAATGGCTGCAAGCAGAATGAGACTCCCTGCCACCATCGCTGCCCTGAGGTAATTCAGCGTATAGTCCAGTAGTCGGCGGTAGCCACCTTTCAAGCGATTGAATACCTTGTCGATGGCCACCACCAACCGGCCCTCCATTGCTTTCTTTGTCAGGAGCTTTCCGCTCATCATGGGCGACAGGGTCAATGCGATGAAGCCGGAGATCAATACGGCCCCCGCGAGCGTGAAAGCGAACTCACTGAACAAGGTGCCCGTCAAACCGCCCATAAAACCGATGGGCGCATAAACGGCAGCCAGTGTAATGGTCATGGCTATGACAGGCATGGCGATTTCCCGTGCCGCAACGATCGCAGCACGCATTGGTGGGATGCCTTCTTCGATATGCCGATGCACGTTCTCCACCACCACGATGGCATCATCCACCACCAGGGAGATAGCCATGACCATCGCCAACAGGGTCAGCAGGTTGATGGAATAACCCATCATCAACATGAAAAGGGCGACCCCGATCAATGAAAGCGGAATGGTAATAACGGGTATCAGCACAGCGCGTGCTGAGCCCAGGAACAGGAATACCACCAGCAATACGATAATGGTCGCCTCGGCCAGTGTTTTAATAACCTCGGATATGGACTCGTCAATAAAGAGCGTCATGTCATACGACAGGTACTGGTAAAGGTCCGAGGGTAAATCTGCCTCAATGATGGGTAGTTTCTCACGCACAGCGGTGGCCACATCCAGCGGGTTCGCACTGGGTGTAGTCTGTACGCCAAGGTAAACGCTTGGTTTTCCGTCATAGGTGACAATCTGCCGCTCTGTATTTGAACTTAGCTCAACACGGGCAAAATCACCCAGTCTGACCACACGCTGTCCGTCGCTTTTTACGGTAATTGCGGCAAAGGATTCTTCGTTCTGCAATGATGTACTGGCGCGTATTGAGGTGACGGTGTAACTGTTGCGTAATTCACCGGCAGCAGATTGAAAGTTGTTTTCCAGCAAGGCTCTGTTGACCTCATCCGTGCTGATATCCAGGGCACGCATTTTTAACGGGTCGAGAAAAACACGCATCGCGAAGTCTCTGCCACCTAAAATCATGGCCTCGGAAAGACCCGGAATTTCGGCCAGTTTCGGTTGCACCACCCGCCGCAGATAATCGGTGATCTGGGTCTCGGACATACGCTCGCTCGTGTAGGCAATATACATGATGGCGTCACCGCCAACCGTCGCCTTGGAGATGATCGGGTCGATGATGTCACCGGGTAAACGACCCTGTACTTCATTGACCTTGCTCAGCATTTCGGCCATGGCTGTATTCGCGTCATAACCCAGTTCAAGTACCACCTCGATCATTGACACGCCGGCGCGAGAACTGGATTTGATGTAGTCGATACCTTCGACGCTAGTGATGCTTTCCTGGATTGGTGTTGTCACGAAGCCCTGCACGAGCTCGGCATTGGCTCCCGGGTAAGCGGTAATCACGTTCAACTGACCAATTTCCATATCCGGATATTGCCGGACAGGCAGTTCCATCAAAGCGCGGGCACCAAATACCAGCAACAGGAGGTTGAGTACGATGGCCAATACGGGTCGTTGGATAAAAAAATCGGTGAATTTCATGGTCTAGCCCTTTAACCGATTTTGCTGATTGACCACGACCGGATAGTTGTTTTGAAGTTTGCTGCTACCTGCCTGAACAACCTTTTCATCGCCGAACAATCCATCAAGTATCTCAACCTGATCACCACGTTGTTCACCGGTGGTGACCTGCACCCGGCGGGCAACCTGATTGCCATCTTCGTTTTCCTCGACAATAAATACCGCGTCACCAAATGAGCTGAATACGATGGCCGTCGATGGTATGACCAAACGATCCACTGGCTGATCGAGCACCAGGTTGACATCGGTATACATACCCGGCAATAACAGACCTTGCTCATTATTCAACTGGGCGCGAATGCTGATATTACGAGTGGCCTCGTCAACTTTTGCTTCGATAGCCTGGACGGTTCCGACAAACATGATGCCCGGGCGTGCGCTGACCCGGAACTGGACTTCGAGGCCCGGGGTAACATCGGGAAAGTGTTGTTCAGG
>CBDTVF010000342.1:0-3898 GCA_965363775.1 uncultured Gammaproteobacteria bacterium | reverse complement strand
CTGGCCAGTACGGCCATCATATGAATTGAAAATGCACTATTTTTATCAACTAGTTCTTTCAATTGAGAATGATCAAATCGTGCTAGCGTAACCCCGCTGAGTGTCGTAGCCGTCGTGCATTGCGTGGCTGAAGGAATCATCGCCATCTCGCCGATAATACTGCCAGCACCCTCGGTACTCAGCGTTTCGCCGTGTAAGCTCAGCTCGATTTTGCCTGAAATAATAAAATACAATGTCCCTGCCGGCGCCCCTGCCGGAAAGATGACGGTTTGGGCGTCAAACTCTTCTACATCTTTCCAATTTTGAAACAATTCGAGAAATTTCATGGCAATCACTTTTTCAGGTTTCGGATTAAGTCAGGCTCAGGCCGTGTATTACTTAAGTCTACTCCAGAAATGATACAATTTGGACTGTAATCTGTAAGGGAAATGCTATGTTATCGATTAAAAGAATAGTCCTGCTTACATTTGTTCTGGGACTGGTAGCTTGTGATGAGCCAGCTGACGCCGGTGCATCTGAACAGTTAAGTGCACAGGAAGAAACAGTCAGCTCCTTAGCCGTTACAGTCGTGCAACCGGAGCAGGTGGAACAAGCTGAAGAGAAAGCGCCACTTTCGGATATTGAAAGGTTAGAACAATCGATGGCTGATCTGAAAGAGAAAATGGACGTGGATATTCTTAGGGACCCGTGGACAGGCGATCTTGATGCCATGATCAAGGAGCGTGTCATCCGGGTTTTGACAGTCTATGGTCTTCCCCGGTATTTCCTCGACCAGGGTCAGGAAAAGGGTATCAATTACGAATGGTTCAAAATGTTTGAGGAATATGTAAACGAAAAACTGGGCAACAGACACGTCCGGATTCACGTGGTATTCCTACCGGTTGCCAGGGATGAAATAATCCCGGCTTTGCTGGGTGGTCGCGGTGACATTGGCGCGGCAGGATTGACCATTACACCGGAGCGTGCCGAGGTCATTAGTTTTAGTGATCCGGTGAGCAAGGCGCTTTCCGAAGTACTTGTGACCGGTCCCCTGGCCCCCAAAATAGACAAAGTCGAGGATCTTGCCGGGCATAAAATTTATGTGCGGGCATCAAGTAGTTATCGATCCAGCCTGGATATGCTCAATGAGCGTTTACAACAGCAGGGCCTTGAAAAGATCGAAATCGTCGATGCCCCTGAGCAACTCGAAGACGAAGATCTCCTGGAGATGATCAACGCAGGCTTGCTCGAATGGGCTGTGGTTGATGATTTCAAGGCAAAGGCATGGACCAATGTGTTTGAGAACCTCGTTGTCCGGGATGACCTGACCTTTCGGACCGGTGCACGTCTCGGTATAGCCATGCGTAAGGACAGCCCACAACTGGCCGAAATGCTCAATGAATTTATCAAGACCCACAAACAGGGTACGCTCAAGGGTAATATCGTCATCAATCGATACCTGAAGAATTTCGACTGGGCAAAAAATGCCCTCCGTGCAGAGGAATATGAACGCTTTCAGGAAGTGGTTGATATATTCTCAAAATTTGGCACGCAGTACGGTATTGATTACCTGATGGTAGCAGCACAGGGCTACCAGGAATCACGTCTGGATCAAAAAGCCAAGAGCGGGGCCGGTGCGGTGGGTATCATGCAGTTACTGCCCAGCACCGCTGCAGATCCCAATGTGGGTATTCCTGATATTTCCACCGCTGAGGCCAATATCCACGCAGGTGTCAAATACCTGGATTTCATCCGTGATCGTTATTTTTCTGATCCTGAAATTAACAAGTTCAACCAGACCATGTTTGCATTCGCCGCTTACAATGCAGGCCCGGCACGGGTTCGAAAATTACGTGGCAAGGCGACTGAACAGGGTTATGACCCCAACATATGGTTTGATAATGTTGAGATCATGGCGGCCCAGGATATCGGACGTGAAACGGTTCAATATGTCGCGAATATCCTGAAATATTATGTCGCTTACAGCCTCACCATCCAACAACAAATCAAGCGGGGAAAAGCCCGGGTTGAAGCTGGGATTGAGTAATATCTGTAGGGTGCGTAACTTGTTACGCACGTTGACAACTATCGACTCGTGCGTAACAAGTTACGCACCCTACGAAGACTTTACTGGTCAATCGCAAATGTAACGTTAACACTGACCCTGTAGGTGTTCTCACCGGTGGCAACTGGTACGGCATCGGCTGACATGGCCATCGAGCGTTCCGCTCTTGCCATCGGCATCGGCCGTGGGTTGAATGATTGTTCTGAAATCTCCAGCAATATGCCAACTTTTACGCCACCTGCTTCGGTCAGTGTTTCGGCCTTGGCCAGGGCGTCTTTCATGGCCAGGACACGGGCCTCGGTAAGCGCCGCAGAGGGGTCATCATTTGTAAAGCTGATGTTGCCACCTTCATTCACTCCGAGTGTGACCGATTTATCAAGGATTTGACCGAGCGAAGCAATATCCCGAACGCGGACGGTCAAACTGTTGCGCACGGTATAACCGACAATTCGGGGTGGTTCGCGGGTGCTAGAAGATTGTTGCTGCGGGTAGAAATATTTGGGCTGAATTGAAAAGCCTGTTGTCTGAAGATCGCGTGCTTTAATACCTTCCGCTTTCATGGCATCCAGCACATCTTTCATGGCTGCAGAGTTTGCATCCAATGCCTCCCGGGCCGTTTCCGCCTCCCGGGTTACCGTCAGCGCAAGCATGGCCATGTCCGGTGCAACATCAACACTGCCCTGTCCTGTAACCAGGATACGGGGATGCACTCCATCGTCACCCGCCCAGCATGCTGTGGCCGTCGTCAATATGAAAATAGTGGTGGCAAGCAAGACGAGGTACCTGGAAACCTTTGAATTGATCATGATGAATTATCCCTACTCGTGTGTCGTGAATGTGCTTCCGCAAAGTGTATCTTATCCACCGCCGGTCATGGTCGTCGCCCACTCAGGGAAACTGTTTACGTCGATCTTGAAAACGACTGTACCCCAGAAATAGGTCACCAGCGTGGTTACAACAACACCTATGATGTTTAGCAGAAAGCCGGTTTTTACCATATCTTTGACATGTAATCTGCCGGTACCAAAGATAATTGCATTTGGCGGGGTGGCAACCGGGAGCATGAAAGCGAGTGACGCCGCCAGGGTTGCCGGTATCATCAGTAACAGGGGGTTAATCTGGATGCTGTATGCCAGACCCGCCAGGATCGGCAATATCATCTCGGTGCTGGCCACGTTGGATGTCAGTTCTGTCAGGAGAGACATCATCGCCACGATCACTGATGTGAGTACCATTGGATGGGTACCGGCCAGTCCGGACAATTGCTCACCGAACCAAATCGATAAACCCGAGTCAACAAAACCCTTGGCCAGGGCAAAACCACCACCAAACAACAGCACGATATGCCAGGGAAGACGGTTGGCGGTGTCCCAATCCATGAGTCTTTCACCTTTTTTTGTCTTGGAGGGAATGATGAAAAGGATCAAGGCGACTGCAATGGCCACGGTGCCATCGTTGATGTATTCCGGGTGTGCAAACAGCTGTGACCAACCAGGGATATTGACCATGCCGATGTGAAAACCTGCTCTGAACACCCACAGCAACGCCATCAGTATAAACAGCACAAAGACTATTTTTTCTTCGGGTTTTGCCGGGCCAAGGAGTTGGTATTCCTTCCTGAATTCCTTCCTGTTAACACCATCCCATGGATGCTTTGGTTTATACATAATGAACAGCAATACCCATGCTGCTATGAAAACCAGCAGGGTGATCCAGGTTGCGAAAATAAACCAGTCGGCAAAGGATATTTCCGGCATTTGTGGAAATATGATATTCGCGATTCGCGCAAAAGACAGGTTGGGTGGTGTTCCAACCAGTGTGGCTATCCCGCCGATAGACGCCGCGTAGGCAATA
>CBDTVF010000341.1:0-3902 GCA_965363775.1 uncultured Gammaproteobacteria bacterium | reverse complement strand
AGCCCCGCGGCGCGATAATAGTTTAAAAGGCCTAAGGCCTTATTAATACACTGTTGAACTAAGCCGCTTCGCGGAGCCTCGCTCTTTTTACCTCTTGTTCATATCCAACTTCTACAGATTCTGAACCACACTTTGAGTCACCCATGTGGGTTTTTTCACTACTCAAAGGAGATTCATGATGACACCCTTACGTCAACAAATGATCGATACCATGCTTCTGCATGGTTTTACCCAGCGGACACAGAACACGTATTTATCAGGGGTTGAGAGCCTGGTTCGTTATACCCGGCAATCGCCTGACCGCCTGTCTCTGCAACAGATTCAGCAGTGGCTGTTATATCTGGTCAAGGAGCGGCGGCTGGCTCCGGCCAGTTGCCGCTTGTATTTTAACGGAGTCAGTTTTCTGTTTACCCGCGTGCTCAAACGGGATGACTTTGTCAGCTACGGTTTTACGCTGCCCAAAAACCGGCAGCTAATTCCGGCGCTGTTAAACCCTCCCGAGATCGCGGCCATTGTTTGTGCCCCTGCACGGGCGCGTCACCGCATGATGCTGAGGCTGTGTTATGGCTGTGGCCTGCGCGTGAATGAACTGGTGCATATCCGGGTGACGGATATTGACGGGTATCAACAACTGCTTCGTGTCACACAGGGTAAAGGCCGCAAGGATCGGCTGGTGCCGGTCGGCGTGACCCTGCTAAGGTACTTGCGGCGGTACTGGCTCCGTTATCGTCCACCGGATTTCCTGTTTCGGGGGAAGGACCCGGGCACACACCTTGGTGTGACGACACCCCAGAAAGTATTCCGCCAGGCAAAACGAACCGCAGGTATCCAGAAAGCGGGCGGCATCCACAGCCTGCGCCATGCCTATGCCACCCATTGCCTGCAACAGGGTGTGCCAATCCATCAGTTGCAACAACAGCTCGGACACCGGCATGTGCAGTCGACCCTGCGCTATGCACACTGGATACCCCAAAGCGGAGAAGGTGGCCGGGCGGTCGATTTACTGGCCGAACTGCCGCTGGCCGATCATGTCCAGGCTTAGTATGCAGCAGGTGCTGACGCGGTTTTTACCGGCCTTTCAGCAGCAACAGACACTGAGTCACCAGCACCTGAGCGTTTGTCGTCACCTGCAGCAATGCCGTACCGCCGTGATGGGTGGCTTTGTGTTGCACTGTGGACACTGTGGGCATGAGACGACGCTGTACCATGCCTGCCGCAACCGGCATTGCACCCGCTGCCAGCAACAGGCGACCCAGCAGTGGTGTGACAGGCAGGCCAGCCACCTGTTGCCGGTCACGTACTACCATCTGGTGTTTACCTTGCCACATGCCCTCAATGGTTGGGTAAGGCTTCATCCACGGGTGATTTATAACCTGCTGTTCCGTGCGGTATGGCACACCCTGTCCCGTTTTGGCAGGGATCCGAAACGCCTGGGTGGCGAACTGGGAATGAGCGCCGTCATGCATACCTGGGGGCAAACGCTGGACCAGCATGTACATCTGCATTGTCTGGTTCCCGGCGGGGTGTTCAGCCGTAATGGAACATGGCGTGAAGCCAAAAGTACCTACCTGTTTCCGGTCAAGGCCTTATCCAGGGTCTATCGCGGTAAAATGGTCAGTGCCTTGCGAGACGCTGCTAATGAGGGGCAACTATCGCGCGTGACCCGTCCGGATGAGATCAACCACCTGCTCAATAGCCTGATGCAAACACCGTGGGTGGTGTTTGCCAAACCGTGCCTGCAACATGCCCGTAGTGTTATTGATTACCTGGGACGCTATACTCACCGCATTGCCCTGTCCGACAGCCGTTTGAGTCACATGGATGAAGAAACTGTCAGCTTCCACTACCGGGATTACCGCGACAACCGGAAAAAAGTCATGTCGCTGGCAGGAACCGAGTTCCTCAGGCGCTTTTTGCAACATGTACTCCCCAAAGGGTTTATGCGTGTGCGCCACTTTGGCTGGCTTGCCAACGCCAGTCGGGCCAGAAAATTACCCCTGATCAGAGCTGCCATCGCACGGGAAACAAACCAACCGCAAACAGCCAGTGACACAATAGAGCAGATAGTGGAACACTTTACCGGGTTACCCTGTCCCTGCTGCCACGAGGCCATTATGTCCATCAGTGCCTTGCTAAAACCCCAGCGCCTTGAGGGTGGATGACGAAAGTTTCCGGGGCCGAATAAAAAGAATATGGCTGCCTGTACGGACGCCACGCCATCGTCTGGGCGGCCTGTCGATAATAACGGGTATTTATGATAATCTCGCATAAACCAATGAGGTTAAACGGGTCACAAATACACAGTAAGCGGGCAATACGCAGAGAATACACCCGAAAATACCAGGAAGTAACACTGAACAAACGGGCTTATGAAAAACAATCCCCTTATAAAGATGGGCATCAATCACCGTGCCAGGCGGCAAAGTCCAACAAGGCACTTATCCATCTGCCACAGGCAGACGGATAAGATGCTTTAACGTTATGAGGCATGTACTTAAATAGCTCTGCGAAACAGAATCCGGCATATAACAAACCCCTCATGTATTTCGAAGAGCTACAGAAACCAACCGAAACAAATCCATGTGAAGATCTGCATCGAGTTTTATAAAGAGCATATAATGTCGATAAAATCGATCTCTATCAATTAAAGGATGACTAGAAATGAAAGCTGTCGCTGTATTTGAGGCACTACCTACAGATAATCCCAACTGTTTTGTGAACATTGAAATGGAAACCCCAATTTCAAAAGGATTTGATATTCTTGTTCGAATTGATGGCATTTCAATCAACCCTGTCGATTCGAAAGAAAGACTGGGACTATCCAGCCGACTTGAAGAGCCGCTTGTTCTGGGCTGGGATGCTTGTGGCGAGGTGATTTCTGTCGGTGAAAGCGTTCAGAACTATAAGCCTGGCGATATGGTGATGTATGCAGGTGATATTACCCGGCCTGGAAGCTATGCTGAATTTCAACTGGTTGATGAGCGAATCGTGGGGCCGAAGCCTATAGGTCTTTCCTGTGAGGAAGCCGCTACACTTCCCTTAACCACCTTAGCTGCCTGGGAGTCATTGTTTGATCGCCTGGAAATCACCAGACATGAGAACGATAAACCGACTCTGCTTATTATTGGAGGAGCTGGAGGGCTGGGATCTATGGCGATTCAGTTTGCCCGCCAATTATCTAATTGCACCATTATTGCTACTGCGTCGCGTCCGGAGAGCCAAAAGTGGTGCTCTGAGCTAGGGGCTCATCATGTCATCGACCACTCTGCAGATCTGGGTGATCAATTGAAATCTATCGGATTCGAAACAGTTTCACACATATTGAACTGTAGTAATAATATTCCCTACTGGGAAATAATGAGTCAACTGATTGCGCCCGAAGGAGCAATTTGTCTGGTGGCTAGTACAAAGCAGAAACTGGATTTAGATCTATACATGGCAAAGAGTGTTCGGATTAATTACGAGCTAATGTTTACAAGGTCTCTTTTCAAAACAGATAAGATGCCTATTCAGGGCGAAATTTTAAGGAAAACTGCCGAGATGATTGGCGATGGAACCATTCGGCATGTTATGACTAAAAAATTGGGCCCCATGTCCGCGTCAACGCTAGCAGAAGCGCACAGAATCATTGAGCAAGGCAGGATGATTGGAAAAATGGCACTCTCAGGCATTCAAAAGTAATTGACCGATGATCGAACCACACTGGAGTGTTTTCAGCGCCTGCTAATATCACATTACGGCTACTATTGAGGGATGTTCACATTCCCCATAACAAGACGAATGCACACGGATTAAATAAAGCTGCGCCGCTTTGCTCTGCATCTTTATTTTGCCGGTGATTCGCAGCGTTATGTGTTAAATCAGAACCTCTAGAAATTGAATAAACGAAAATGAATGAAGAA
>CBDTVF010000340.1:0-3929 GCA_965363775.1 uncultured Gammaproteobacteria bacterium | reverse complement strand
GCCATGCGCGAGGGTGGCAACACCACCCCATGTGCCGAGTTCAATATTCTTGAAGATCCTGATGCGGCACATATCGTTATGCGCTGTGACCGGCCATTAACCATCGTACCGTTGGATGTGACCCACCAGGCTTTGGTTTCAAGAAGGCGTATCGAACAACTGCGTCAACTCAACACAAAAGTCGGAACAGCCATTGTAGGAATGATGGAGTTCTTCAACCGATTTGACAGCGAGAAATACGGTAGCGAAGGCGCCCCGCTCCACGATCCCTGCACGATCGCCTACCTGCTCAAACCTGAATTGTTTACAGGTAAAATGTGTAATGTCGAAATAGAAACTGAATCACCGTTAACCCTGGGTCACACCGCAGTCGACTTCTGGGCGGTTACCGACCGGGTTCCGAATGCCAACTGGCTATACCAGGTAGATGCGGACGGTTTTTTTGCTTTGCTAATTGAACGGCTCAAATCATGACCAACGACATTTCAATCGCTGTTATCGGCTCTATCAACCTGGATATCGTCGCAAACGTGAAGGATTTCCCACTACCCGGTGAAACCGTCACCAATGCCGTGGTCAATCGTTTTCCCGGTGGCAAAGGCGCCAACCAGGCACTCGCAGCCCACCGCCTCGGAGCATCCGTGTTTATGGTGGGCAGGGTTGGCAATGATCCGATAGCCGATGAGGCCTTGTACACCTTACGTGAGGAAGGCGTCGATATCAGTTATTGCAAGCCACTTGATGACTATTCCACCGGCCTGGCACTGATTGTTGTTAATGAACCAGGCGAGAATCAAATTGTGGTCGCGCCGGGTGCGAATGCTGCCTTTGACGCCTTACATCTGGAACTCCCGACGACCGATGCCTGCATCGCTCAGCTCGAAGTACCGGTTGCCACCATTTTAAAAGCTGCACGTTCGTGTGAAAATTTCTTTTGCCTGAATGCCGCACCCGCCAAGCCAGTACCACACGAACTGCTTGAACATGTAGATTTACTGGTGGTCAATGAAATTGAAGCACTCGCATTGGGTGAAGAACTTCACAGCTACCATGGCCTGCTGGCCAGCACATTTGGTGCCAATGGTGCTGTACTGAGTCGTAATGGTCAGCAGATAGCCGAGGCAAGGCCACCCAAGGTCAAGGTCGTAGACACTACCGGCGCGGGTGATGCCTTCACCGCAGCACTGACAGTGGCCCTGGTAAGCGGTATGGAGCCACAAGCGGCATTGGAACACGCTTGTGTAGTAGGGGCTCTTGCCACTACCAAAATGGGTGCCCAATCATCTCCAACCCAAAAGGAAATTCAACAACTGAAATAGACTCATGTTTGTGGGTGGAGCGCTGCTTATTGAGTACTATTTGGGCAAGATTCTATTGCCACTATTACCCCGAAGACGTAAAATCCCCATGCCAGAAATAACTGGTATCTGTTCCTCCTGAACGTAGACGATGGATGTATGCATTTTGCCGTCAGTGGCATCACGATAAAACCACGCTCACATAATTATTGGCATTTTTTTTGGCTGGCTCAACAAGACGGCTGATTAATGCTTTCACCCGGATATACGATATGACCGCACTACCTGATAACCTGGTTTTTCCTATCACCATCATTGTTGCCATCTTAGCTTCAATCGGTTTATTTTTTCTTATCGTGACCCGTTTATCCCTGATCTTTCAATCCAATAATGCCAATTCAGACCCCGACACGGCCCATATTTATTGGATCTACAAAAGCCCGTTTTTTATCAGGGTGGCCGACCGGATGTTTGTTGTATCGTCCATATTGTTAGGTCAGTACAACAAACTGGTGTCCACCGTTGTAAAACGTCTAAACCCTTCATTGAAGGGCAAAAGGATATTACAGATCTCCTGTGCATTCGGAAACGTGTCTGAAAAAATAGCCGAAAGCTGTGCACAACAGGATGCTGAGGAATTTGTTCTGACCGATATCATGCAGAGCGAAGTAGACAATGCCGAAAGAAAGCTGAAAAAATTTGGCAAACTTTGTACCTTTCTCAAACAGGATGCTACAAACCTGGAGTTTGAAGATCAATCATTTGATTATGTGGTGGTGTTTTTCCTCCCCCATGAATTGCCCTTCGATAAGAAAGTCCAACTCATTGAAGAATCCAATCGAGTGTTAAAACCTGGTGGCAAAGTGGTTTTTGGTGAATTCCACAAACCAAGACTGAAGATTTTAGAAGTACTTGGACGTCTTTACTTTAAGGTTTTCGAGCCCTACGCGACCGAAATGTGGGATGAATTCGACCTTACAGACGCCCTTGAAGAGAGGACAGATAGTTCCTACAGCATAGAAAAAGACACCTTTCTTTTCGACAACTTCCAGGTCTTGACCGCAAAACGACTGGCGTAATCTATCAATTAATCATTCAGTTTTAGAATCAGACCTTTGCGCTATTTTCTGCAGTTTTTCAATCACCAGGCTGACACTCCGCAAGAGTTTCCGTAACGGCATGGGCAGATCTTCCCAGTCCATGCTGTCCATGGTGTTTTTGACACCCAGGCCAAGCTCCGTATCACCTTCTATTCGAATTTTACGTTGAAAGAAAAGTGTGTCAGGGTCTGCCTGGCGGGTTGCCAACATTATGAAGTCCGGGCTCTCACCGCTGATGCATACATCATCATCCAATTCACGCTCTATGGGTGTGAATCGATCACTGCCGACACTGATCAGCCAGTTTAAACACAGGTCGGTAATTTTGATCCTGATTTTGGCCCCTTCCAGAAAATCCAGTTCACCGTGTTTAAGCGGTTCCCGGAAGGCCTGGTTCAAAACCACTGAGAGCACTAGTTTCTGGGCGGAATACGGTATGACACGGCCCGGAATACCAACTACTTTCTTGGCTATTGGGCGGATGAACTCAGGTAATGGCAGCATGGGATGGCCCGATTTGGATTAGAGACCAGTATATTTCCCGATTACAGCAATGTGTTGATACAGATCAATGTGACAGGCAATTCTCTATCTAGAATGTATTCTCAATAAACTGCAAACTGGAATAGTTATGGAACTGGTATGCCCCGCAGGCAACCTGCCTTCATTAAAAGCCGCTGTCGATAACGGCGCTGACGCGGTCTATGTCGGTTTCAAGGACGATACCAATGCGCGTCACTTTGCCGGGCTAAATTTTACCAAGCGAAGCTTTGGAAAGGCGATTCGCTACGCACAGGACAAAAACCGCAAGGTATACGTGGCCATCAATACCTTTCCGCAACCGGATGGTTTCAAGCGCTGGCAAGCTGCGGTGGATCAGGCGGCGGAATATGGTGTCAACGCATTGATACTCGCAGATATCGGCGTGTTCGATTACGCCAGTGAGCGCTGGCCGGATTTACGCTTACACCTGTCTGTCCAGGGCTCAGTGACCAGTGCTGAAGGCATCAAGTTTTATCATGAAAACTTCGGCATACGACGTGTTGTTTTACCGCGGGTTTTATCGGTCAACCAGGTTGCCCATGTCATCACCGAATCACCTGTTCCTGTAGAGGTATTTGGCTTCGGAAGCCTGTGTGTCATGGTCGAGGGCCGCTGCCTGTTATCCAGTTATGCCACCGGTAGGTCACCCAACACTTATGGTGCCTGTTCGCCGGCATCACATGTCCGTTGGGAAGAAACCGGTGATGGCACCAATACCCGGCTCAATGGTGTGTTGATCGATCATTACGGTGAAGGTGAAAAGGCCGGGTACCCCACGTTATGCAAGGGCCGATTCCAGGTCGGTGAGCACACTTTTTATGCGCTTGAAGAGCCCACCAGTCTCAACACTTTATCCATTCTGCCAAAATTGAAAAAGATCGGTGTCAGCGCAATCAAGATTGAAGGCCGTCAACGCAGTCCTGCTTACGTGGCACAGGTAACCGGCGTTTTACGTGCCGCGATTGATCAATGCATGCTGGATCCTGAT
>CBDTVF010000339.1:0-3989 GCA_965363775.1 uncultured Gammaproteobacteria bacterium | reverse complement strand
CCACCCATGGCAACCATCTTGCGTGCCACCAGGCTGCGGGCCAGCGGGATGACTTCCAGTGGTAATGGAAAAGCGCCGAGCACGCTGACCTGTTTGCTTTGATCTGCAATGCAAACAAATGTCTTGCTCGCTGCAGCGACTATTTTTTCCCGTGTCAGGGCACCACCGCCACCCTTGATCAGACGCCGGTGTGCGTCGAATTCGTCCGCGCCGTCAATATACACATCCAGCCCGCCGGTTTGATTCAGGTCGACGACCTGTATGCCACCGGCGCGTAACAGACTGGTGGTGGCTTCTGAACTGGATACCGCTGCTTCAATGCGGATACCGCTATTGATCAGTGCTTCAATAAAGCAATTGACGGTGCTTCCCGTACCCACACCGATAATGCTGTCGGGTTTGACATAGTCCAGCGCCGCTTCGCCGACCAGGCGTTTCAGTTCATCCTGGGTCATGCTGCTTTCAAACTCATGATGTAATCCCACTGCTCAGCGCCCACCGGTATGACAGACAGGCGATTACCCTTGCGAATCAAAGGCAGGTCACCCAGGATTTCAGCGTGTGCCTTGATGGCTTTGAGCGAAATGGGCTGATCCAGTTTGGTGATCAGGCGGATATCCACCAGGAACCAGCGTGGGTTTTCAGGATCGCTCTTGGGGTCAAAGTATTTGGCTTTCGGATCAAAAGCATCCGGATCAGGGTAAGGCTCAGAAGCAATCTCGGCCACCCCGACAATAGCCGGAATATCGGTGTTGGAGTGATAAAAGAAAACACGATCCCCAATCTGCATTTCGTCACGCATGAAGTTTCGGGCCTGGTAGTTGCGCACGTGTTTCCACCAACGTGTCTGGTCGGGGCACGCCGCCAGGTCGTCAACACTAAAAACGTTTGGTTCACTCTTGACTAACCAGTGTTTCATTCAATTCTCCTTGGGGAACCGGGTATTTTTATCGATGGGGTGAATAGTCTTGGCGCAGATGTCCGTAAACACGTGGGATAAAAAAACCCTCCGTGGATGCCGCTGCGAGCTTGATTACCTTGAACCGAAGGGTTCAAGTGGGATAGCTGTCTGGGCTTCAGGCTTTTCGCACTAGGACGAACATGCACAACAGCGTTCAGAACTGCCACCCCGAAGTCACTAATTAGGGACAAGGTATCTATCAAACTTACTGGCAAACACCACAGAGGGCGTATTTATTCTAGCCCAATTGCCCATCGAGCGCATCATCAAGTTCATCAACAAGCATACGAATACGGCTATCTACATGTTCCTGACGATGTTTTTCGTTCTTTTCCAGTTTCAGCAATTCATCGGAGAGATTCAATGCTGTCATTACCGCAATACGCTCAAGCGCCATTAATCTGCCGGCGCCTTTAATGGCGCGCATTCGTTCGTCCAGATAAATTGCCGCTTCTTTCAGTGCTTTACGCTCGCCGGGTTCGCAAGCGAACTGGTATTCACGACCGAGAATGTCAACTGAGATAGGTTCAGAAGATACTTTATCCATACGATTCAGGTCTGTTCCAGTCCTTTGAGGCGATTGATCATTGCCTCAACCTTGACCCGGGCTTCGTCGTTCTTTGACACCAGCGAGGCACGCTCTGCGACCAATGCTTCCTGGCGCACATGCAAAGACTGATTTTCTTCGCTGAGTTTGTGAATTTGGGCAAGCAGCTTATGTAGCTGTTTCTCCAACCGTTGCAGGTCTTTATCTGTTTGTTCTAATGAGTCCATGACAACACTATAATTTGGCAGGGAATTAGGGTCAATCAACAATGTCATTATGACCGGTTTTTAATGATGCCGCTTTGAAGCCAACTGCCCAACCTGGGCCGGCAACGCAGTGATCTGGTAAGTGTTAGCAGGCCCTGATACCATCGCTTGTTCCGGTCGTGATATTGAGAAAGAAAAAATGAACAGTGCCCGTTTACCTGATTTTGCACATACATTGGCCATCGCCCAGGGTAACCTCGATTCACCTGAACTGGCAGAGTGCCATGGTGTTGCCTGTGGTTTGTTGTGTCGTCTTCCGGATGCCAGCCTGGATGCATATCTGGGTCTGCTGGATATGCTCGAATTGCTCAAGTCACCCGGTACAGGTCTTAGAATGTCATTGGAGGAGTTACTGAATTCGACCAGGGAACAACTGGCGGATGAGGACATGGGGCTGACTCTGTGGTTGCCTGACGATGATGAAACGCTGGAAGAAAGAACCATGGCGCTTTCGCAATGGTGTAGCGGGTTTCTCGCAGGTATTGGCAGTAGCGGTGACGATACATTGAAGGTCCTGTCTGAAGAGGCCAACGAAGCATTGAAGGATTTGCAGCAGGTTTCACTCGCCGATGTGACCGATACGGATGAAAGCGAAGAAGATGAAAATGCATTCGTGGAAATTGTGGAATATGTACGTGTTGTCATTTTGATGATAAAGGAAGATCTTCGTGGCCCTGATGGTGAGGATTTAATTCACTGAGTCATCGTAAGCAGGAAAGCTCATGATCAAACAGAAGGAATTTGCCAAACGCCGCCAGCAGTTAATGGAGATCGCCGGTGATGAAGCCGTCATTATTGTACGTGCGGCAACTCAAAAAATTCGCAACCGTGATGCCCACTACCCCTATCGTCAGGACAGTGACTTTTTATACCTGAGCGGGTTTTCTGAACATAACGCCATGATCGTGTTGCTGCCACAGGAGAACTCAGGCCGGTCAATCCTGTTTTGCCGTGAGCGGGATCCTGAGCGTGAAATGTGGGATGGCAGCATGGTGGGTGTTGAGGGTGCCATTGAACAGTTCGGTTTTGACGAGGCTTACCCGATCAGCGATATGAAACGGCGATTGCCGAGGATGTTGCGTGGACGGGAAAGAATCTACTACGACCTTGGTAAGGACAAGGGGTTTGACCAGATTCTGATCGGATGGATGAATGATCTACGGGACAGAACACGCAAGAAATTCCTTGCGCCCGATGAGATTATTGCACTCGATCACAGCCTCCATGATTTGCGTCTGTTCAAAAGCAGAACAGAAATCACTGCCATGAGAAAGTCCGCACGTATTGCCGCACGCGCCCACAAACGCGCAATGCAACTGTGTAAACCTGGAATGAATGAAGCGGAAATTCACGCGGAACTGTTGCATACATTTACCCGTCACCAATGTGAGGCCTCTTATGTGCCTATCGTCGGCGGTGGCGCCAATGCCTGCGTATTACATTACGTCGCCAACCGTGACCCACTCAATGACGGTGACCTGTTGCTAATTGATGCGGGTGCTGAATATGACGGATATGCGTCCGATATCACCCGTACATTCCCGGTCAATGGAAAATTCAGCGGACCACAAAGGGATTTGTACCAACTGGTCCTGGAAGCACAGCTGAAGGCCATTGATGAAGTTCGCGCAGGAACTCCCTGGACTCATGTGCATGAGACTGCAGTGGAGGTTGCGACCAGCGGCATGATTGACCTCGGTATCCTCAAAGGCAGCCTAGATGAGGCGCTGGAGGAGGAATATTTCAAAGGTTTTTATGTGCATAATACGGGGCACTGGCTGGGTCTTGATGTCCATGACGTCGGTGAGTATGAAATCGACGGTCATTCGCGGGTGCTGGAACCCGGTATGGTATTAACGGTGGAGCCGGGGATTTATATTCCTCCAGGCGCCATGACTGTTGATGAAACCTGGCGTGGCATGGGAATACGTATCGAAGATGATGTCGTAGTCACCAGGAAAGAGGCCGATGTTTTGAGCTCTGATATCTGTAAAACCATTGATGATATTGAGGAGTTGATGGCATCGTGAATACGACCTGTGATATTGCCATTGTTGGTGGTGGGCTTGCCGGCGCCAGCCTGGCGGTTGCGCTGGCCCCATTGGGCTACGATATAAAAGTGATAGAAGCCGTGGCGTACAAGGCAGCTGTACAACCCAGCTACGATGACCGGACATTGGCCATCAGCCACAGTTCATGCCGTATTCTCTCTTCA
>CBDTVF010000338.1:0-3996 GCA_965363775.1 uncultured Gammaproteobacteria bacterium | reverse complement strand
GCTGGTTCCAGGCATTGGCCGACAGCGCTGATATACCACAGGTACCGGACTTAAGCGAAGAGGCCAATACGTACCTGGACAAACTGATTGATGATTTTGATCTCGCGGCAGCAGAACGGGTCAAGGCCATCGAGGCGACGACCAATCATGATGTCAAGGCGGTCGAATATTACCTGAAAGAATGTTTTGCAAAACAGGACGAACTCAGCGTGCTGTCCGAGTTCCTGCATTTTGCCTGCACATCCGAAGATATCAACAACCTGTCCTATGCATTGATGATGCATGAGGCACGCGAGAAGGTGTTTTTACCCGTGTTTGCGGACATCGATCAGGCTCTGAAAGCCATTGTTAGTGAACATGCCGAAGTAGCCATGCTGTCACGCACACATGGCCAGACAGCCTCGCCGACTACACTGGGCAAAGAAATTGCCAATGTTGCCATGCGCCTGCAACGCCAGGTCGATCAATTTCAGCACCAACCCATGCTTGGAAAGATCAACGGTGCCGTCGGTAACTTCAATGCACATATTGCCGCTTTTCCCGGGATCAACTGGCCACTATTTGCACAACAGTTCGTTGAGTCACTCGGACTTGCCTGGAACCCGTGGACGACACAGATTGAACCCCACGACTGGATGGCTGAGAGCTTCCACGGTTTAAGCCGTTACAACACCATTTTGATTGATCTGTGCCGGGATATCTGGGCCTATATTTCCATTGGATATTTCAGCCAGAAAACCATTGCCGGTGAAATCGGATCTTCGACCATGCCACACAAGGTCAACCCGATTGATTTTGAAAACGCCGAAGGCAATCTCGGTGTTGCCAACGCTCTTTTGACGCACCTTGCAGAAAAACTACCTGTTTCACGCTGGCAGCGGGATCTGACCGACTCCACCGTATTGCGTACCATCGGCACTGCAACAGGCCACGGCATGATCGCTTACGCTTCATTACTCAAGGGTCTGGGCAAGCTGCAACTCAACACACAAAGACTTGCTGACGATCTCGATAACAGCTGGGAAGTGTTGGCCGAACCTATCCAGACAGTCATGCGTTTGTATGGTATCGAAAACCCCTATGAGCAGCTCAAAACCCTGACGCGGGGCAAGACGATCAGTACAGAAATACTGGTGGAGTTTGTGCAGACGTTGGACATACCTCCCGCCGCCAAGCAGCAATTATTGGAATTGACGCCCGCGGGATATACCGGCAATGCCGCCACCATGGCCAACTCTCTCGGCCAGGATGACCTATGAATTTGCCGCTGGGCGATTTCAGCAACGAACAATTTCTCGAGCAATACTGGCAGAAGAAACCCTGCCTGATCCGGAATGCCATTGCCGATTTCAAACCACAGCTGAATGGCGATGACCTGGCGGGTCTGGCCTGCGAGGAAATGGCCGAGTCAAGACTCGTCAGAGGTTGTCTGGAGGCAGCAGACTGGACGGTCACACACGGCCCGTTCAGCGACACCGATTTTGCTACATTGCCGGAAGAAAACTGGACGCTGCTGGTGCAGGATGTAGAAAAGCATTACGCACCACTGCAGGATTTGATGCAGCAATTCAGTTTCATACCCAATTGGCGGCTTGACGACCTGATGATCAGTTTTGCCGCCAGCGGTGGTTCAGTCGGTCCACACACCGATCAATATGATGTTTTCCTGTTGCAGGCTGAAGGAAGACGCCGTTGGCAAATTGCCCGTTCATTCGAACCGGGATTGATTGAAAACTGTCCACTAAATGTCTTAAAGAAATTTGAAGCTGAGCAGGAATGGGTACTGGAACCCGGTGACATGCTGTATCTGCCACCCAATGTGGCCCATCACGGGGTCGCACTGGACCCCGGCATGACCTGGTCGATTGGTTCACGCGCACCCTCAGGTGCCGATCTTTTGCAGGGTTTGGGTGAATGGCTGGCCTTCTCCGATGATGAAGGTGGCCGGTATTCGGACCCCGGCCTTGCGCCTGCAAACCGTGCAGGTGAAATCACCCCGGAAGCTCTACGCGGTTTACGTGAATTGATGTTGTCACGTATTGATGAGAACGAAGGCCTGGATAACTATCTTGCCACTTTCATGAGTCGCTTCAGACTGGCGCATGATCCCATGCCACCACCCGAATTAATCACTCCTGAAGAATTACTGGAAAGCTTACAAAAGGGCGCCAGGCTTTTCCGGAATCCCTGGACACGTCTGACCTGGGTCGAAAATTCCCGCGGTGCCCGACTATATGCTGCCGGCCAGGCCTATGATTGCAGCACCTCGCTGGCCGTGTCTTTATGTCAAGCGTCGCAAGCCCGAATCAAAGCCAACATGCTGGATCAAGCTTCAGCCGAAACATTGACCCGCCTCATCAATAGCGGTCATTTCATACTGACATCGTCATAGCCCGGTTAGAATATGAGCCTCGATGTTTAACCAGAAATAGTTCTCTGGCCCCAATCAAGCAGTTATACTTCGCAGTTCACTATCGCTTCAGGAAGGCATTAAATACGTGAGTTCAACACTTGAGCAATTATACGAGACATCGCATCTTTATGGTGGCAATGCGTCCTATATTGAATCCTGGTATGAAACCTGGTTAAAAGATCCTGAGAGTGTGCCGGAACAATGGCGTCAATATTTTGAATCCCTGCCTTCTTCGGATTCACCGGAAACCGGTCATCTGGAAATCGGTGAGCGGTTCCGCAATCTGGCCGTCGGTATAAACAGCTACCCACCCAGCGGAACAGAGTTCACCGACCACAAACAAGCCAGTGTTTCGCGATTAATCAACTCATACCGCATCCGTGGTCATGAAATTGCTCAACTGAACCCGCTGGGTGAAGCACATCATGAACCGGTCGCAGATCTGGAACTGGGCTTTCACGACCTGAACGAATTCGACCTTGAGCACGAGTTCGATACGGGTTCCCTGGCCGTCGATTCACCACGGATGAAACTCAAGGATATCCTGACCTTGTGTGAACGTGTGTATTGCAAAAGCATCGGTGTCGAATACATGCATATAGTCGATACGGTCAAACGCGACTGGATGAGAGAGAGGCTGGAAGGCGCACAAGGGTTTTACGACATCAACAACGCGGACAGGCTTCGCATCCTGCAAATGTTGACGGCGGCAGACAGCCTGGAGAAGTACTTACATACCCGCTATGTCGGTCAAAAACGTTTCTCCCTGGAGGGTGGTGACAGCCTGATACCCCTTTTACATGAAACCATGCTGCATGCCGGCAGCAACGGTGTTGAAGAGGTCGTCATGGGGATGGCCCATCGTGGCCGTCTGAATGTGCTGGTCAATATCCTCGGCAAGTCGCCTTCGATGTTGTTTGACGAGTTTGAAGGCAATCATAAAGAAATTAATCCCAACCGCCCCTGGGATGTCAAATACCACCTGGGATATGCATCGGATATTCAAACACCCGGTGGCGAAGTGCATATGGCTTTGGCTTTTAATCCATCACACCTGGAAATTGTTGATCCGGTTGTGCTGGGCTCGGCGCGTGCCCGCCAGATGCGTCGTGGAGATGACACGCATGACAAGGTCATGCCTATCCTGATCCATGGAGACGCTGCTTTTTCCGGCCAGGGTGTGGTCATGGAATTATTCCAGATGTCCGAGGTACGTGGCTTTGCTGTCGGTGGCACTTTGCATATCGTCATTAATAACCAGATTGGTTTCACCACCAGCAGACGCGATGATGCACGCTCCACGCTGTATTGCACCGCGGTCGCCAAGATGGTGCATGCGCCCATCTTCCATGTAAATGCAGATGATCCTGAAGCCGTTCATCACGTGATGAAAATCGCCTGTGATTTCCGCCAGGAATTTAAACGTGACGTGGTGATAGACCTGATTTGCTATCGCAGACACGGACATAACGAAGCGGATGAACCGGCGGCAACACAGCCGATGATGTATAAGATCATTCGCCGTATGCAAACAACCCGGCAAAAATATGCCGAGGACCTGCTCAAACGCAACATCATCGACC
>CBDTVF010000337.1:0-4001 GCA_965363775.1 uncultured Gammaproteobacteria bacterium | reverse complement strand
CTCACTCAGACCACCTATGGTATTTCCCGTGACGATGCCGAGTCCGGCTTCCTGGTGGAGTATCTCCAGAGTGGTCTGCTGAAGGACAACCCGTTTGCCAGTATCGACCCGGAAGGTGTGGGACGTCTGATGGAACTTGCTGTCAAGGAAGGGCGTGCCTCACGTGGTGACCTGGAAATCGGCGTCTGTGGTGAACACGGTGGCGATCCAAAGAGTATTCACCTGTGCCATAAGCTGGGTATTGACTATGTTTCCTGCTCCCCGTTCCGGGTGCCCATTGCACGTCTGGCGGCAGCCCATGCGGCACTGAATGACTTATGAATGGTGTCTGCAGTCTGACATAATGAGGAGATGAGCAAACCTGAAAACTCACTTGTATATGAATATGATTTTTGTCCGGATGTCGGTGAAGCCATCGACATCCTCCCCGGCTTGAAATGGCTGCGCTTACCGCTACCATTCATGCTGGGGCATATCAATGTCTGGTTACTGAAAGACGGAGAAGGCTGGGCGATAGTCGATACGGGTATTTTCAGTAGTGAAACGCGGAAGGTCTGGGAGAGTATATTTACCGGGTGTATGAACAATGCACCGGTATCTCAAGTACTTGTAACCCATTTGCACCCCGATCATGTGGGTTGTGCAGGTTGGCTATGCAGGCGTTACGAGGTTGAACTGCATATGACACGTGATGAGTATCTCCTGTGCCGAATCCTGGTAGCGGATACCGGTTTGCCGGCCCCTCATGAAGGCCGGCGTTTTTACCAGGGTGCCGGTTTTTCCGAAGATAACATGTTTCGTTATATCGAGATGTTTGGTTCATTCGGCAAGGTAGTCTGTGAACTGCCCCGATCCTATCATCGACTGCATGAAAATCGAACGGTCAACATTGGTCAGCAAGAGTGGCAGGTCATGACGGGCCACGGTCATTCACCTGAGCACGCCTGCCTGTACAACCCGCAGATGAATGTATTGATCTCCGGTGACCAGGTGCTGCCCACCATTTCACCCAACGTAAGCGTTTATCCCACCGAGCCTTCTGCCAATCCCTTATCTGGATGGTTTGATTCGCTTCACAGGTTCAAAAGTGAACTGCCTGACAATGTGTTGGTTCTGCCGGCACACGGCAAGCCCTTTCGGGGGGTCAAAGGTCGTCTGGACGAATTGATTGAGGAGCATGAGGTTGGTTTGGACAAGCTGCGTGATTTTTGTCGAGAGCCCAAACGCGCCGTGGATGTCTTTCCTGCATTGTTCAAAAGTAAAATCACAGGCAGCAACCTGCTGATGGCGACTGGCGAGGCCATCGCGCATTTGAACTACCTACTTTATGAAGGTGAAGTCAGTATCAATACTGATGAAGATGGAACCCGTTGGTATCAAAGCAGACTTTAGTTCTTCGGCAATCGGTTATATTCATACGGGGTGCATACCCACCCTTTGCCTCGGCATACAGCAGATTTCACCGACGCAGTAAAACGTGTACCAACATACTGGCAAGGCTGGTCGCAACGGCTATCAGCAATAAGCCTGTAAGCTGGGCAAGCAATTGAACCTGAGCAAAAATAGCCACCACACCGACAACAACTGAAACCAGCTGTAGCACAAAGCCTATTTTGATTCTTCGCTGTGAAAGCAGACTTCGCATCGAAGGTACGGGCTCAAATCCAAGCAGTGGCGAGAAACGATGAAACCAGACCAGGAACGGTACGATACGGCTCAACATTCCGTGCATGATCATACCGGCCCATCCCCAGATGGCGAGCCATCCAAACAAAACCTGCCAACGTGGATCGGGTAGTAACAACGCCGCCACCGCAACAGGGATCATCAAAAGCGCAGTACCAAGACCTGCTTTCCAGAATAACAATGAAGCATCGCTGCGTTTGCGTTTGCGACGGGTAATGTCACGCAGGATCAGGGCAGGGTGCAGAAACCAGATGACCAATGCTGCCGGCAGTGCACCTACACCCAGCCATTGGCCCGGTGACAAGTAGCTGTTGGTTTCAGCAACCAGGGCAACCAGGATCACTGGCAAAATCAGTCCCGCCAACAACAAGCCAAAAAACCAGCGCATGATAGTCTTGCTGACGTTTGCGGCGAGGTAGAACATCGGTATGACCTGCCAGGATACTGCCATGATCAAGCCGCCGACCCAACCAAGCAGGGCGACCGTCAGGTGGTACTGCACCAGGAGCATTCGCTGTTCCGAAAAAATACCGTCCGCGAATCCGCGCGCCATCCATAAACCTGTCACCGTGACGGCCAGGAGACTCAGTGCCGCCAGTCGCATTCCCCGGACAGTATCATTCCTGGTTGCACTGCGCAGGAGCGCCCAGCCTAGTGGTAGCAAAAATGCCAGTATTGCGATCGTAAAACAGACAATCGCTACAGACATTGCGATCGTTGAGCCGCCCAGCAACCGCCAGACAAAGCCCGCCAGACCAGCCAACAGGAAAGCGTGAACAATGTGCGCGATGCGTGTTAGTGGCACTGGCGTACCGGCAACGACCGGGGTCATTTGGTACAGCGCACCAACCATGCCCATCGCAAGTACACCAAGCGTACCGGCATGTGTCAGGGCCAGGGCCTGTGGCATCCAGGGGCTGATCAGGGCAGCAGTGCCAGTAGTAATCAGGATATAACCGGCCAATAGCACACCAACTGGAATGGTCAGAAAGAAACTGGCCGGGATGGACAACTGCGGTGCCTGGTCCAGGCTCAGACCACCGGTTTTCAAGCTGTCCTCCGGATTAGCAGCAGGGCACTGCCATCAGGCTCTTCAAATACCTGCCATCTAAGTCCACGCATCTCAAGGTGAGGAAATAGCGGTTCCGGGACATGGGGCAGATGCGCCAGGAATTGGTCATCCGCTGCCATGTTTGTGCAGGCCAGCAGTATTTTCTCCATGGGCTCCGGTGCTTCAAGGTCACGTAAATCGATGACTTCGGGTACATCTGCTTTTTGCGCACCTAAATATTCTGACAGTGATTTGTTCATTTCCTTTTCATACCATCAGAAGATCAGCCAACTCATGAATAATACCCAGCCAATGATGAGTATCGGACCCAGCAAACCAATCAGAATACCACCGGGGCGCAAGTCACGAGTTTCGATCTCACCGGTGCTGTAGGCAATGGCATTAGGTGGGGTGGAAACGGGCAGTAACAGGGCACAGGAGGCACTGAGACCGAGAATCAGGCACATCTCCAGTTCCCGCCCAGGTAACAACGCAACTGCCACGGGGATCACGACTGAAACGGTTGCGGTATTACTCATAACATTCGAGAGCATAACTGTGATCAGTGCCAATGCCCCAAATACCACAACATCGGAACCCAGACCGGTCAGAAAACCCAGTCCTGATGCCATACGTTCCGCAAGGCCGGAATCCACCACGGCCGAACCCAATGACAGGCCACCGGCAACCAGCATCAGCGTGTCCCAGGGCAGGCCACGTACATGTACGGCTCCCATGACCTGGGTCATCGTCAGACCAACAATTGGAACCAACGAGATGGCAACTATATGTATGCCATGCAAGGGTGTGGTCATCCACAAACCAACTGTTGCAACCGACAGGATGGTAACGATGATTCGATCACGTCTCTCAGGTAGAGCAGGTTCCTCCATGGAGCTCAAATCCAGCTTGATCTCCATCAACTTTGCCGGATAACGTTTGAGCAGGAAGTACCAGGCTGTTACAACCAGTACCAGCGAGACCGGGACACCCAGTACCATCCATTCTATGAAGTTGATGGGAGCCCCGGATTCGGCGGCCGCACCCGCAGCAATTGCATTGGGTGCGCTGCCGATAATCGTACCCATACCACCAACGGATGCTGCCACCGGGATGGCAATCAGCAAGGCCTTTCCAAATGGCTCCTGGCTGCCCATTTGACGTACCAGGGGTACAACTGCACCGATCATCAGCACGGCAGTCGAGGTATTTGAGATGAACATGGAAGCAATGGCGCTGACCAGCATGACAGCCAGCAATACAC
>CBDTVF010000336.1:0-4007 GCA_965363775.1 uncultured Gammaproteobacteria bacterium | reverse complement strand
GCGCTTTCACAATCACGGTTTCGGCGACCCCACGCAGTTTGATTTCAAAACCATTGCCGCCAACGAGCAGTTGCTTGCTGATAAGTGTCACTCATTGCAGCATGATGCAGAGTCCGTTTTCGTGCAGAACCTTGCCTGCCAGATCATGACAATTAATTCCGTCACCTGCCTTACAGGGCAGGTCCTTGGACAAAAGACGAGCGAAGGCACTACAAAAAAGCTGCTGAATTCAGCCGAGGAATTGGAAGATACCCTGGTTAAGGTATTTGGTATTCGAGACCCAGACACCAGATCAGTCTGGTCCAGAATACGACATCGACATATCGAGTTGTTCGGCGAGCAGAGTATTGATGAAATTGACGTGGATGGTTTCTAAGTGCCCGGCCTACCAGATTCACTACTGCAAGCTGAAATGATCGGTTAATATGCGTCGCCACAGTTGAGAAAATAGAATGATGAAAGACCGTCCATCCTTTGAAGAAGTGTATATGCAGTTTGCTGAAACTATCGCTCGGCGCTCCACGTGCAAACGGCTTGCCGTTGGCACGGTCATTACCACCATTGATTACAGAAAAGTACTGGCAGTTGGTTATAACGGTAATGCATCAGGTCTGCAGAACACCTGTGACAGGGAGGAGCCCGGCAATTGCGGTTGTCTCCACTCCGAAGAGAATGCCGTGATTAACTGTGATGCTCCCCGTGAGATCAAGAAGTTTGTTTTTGTCACCCACCTGCCATGTGCCGCTTGTGCCAAGCGTTTAATTAACCTGGGTAATGTAGAAAAAGTCGTTTATGGGAACAGCTACCGAAAGATGGATGCAATCAATTTACTTGAATCTGTTGGCATAAAAGTGCACCAATTTGATGTGAAAAATGATCAATTTCAGGTATGAGACTCAAGTGTTAGTGTCAAAAAATTTTCTTGTTGCGTATAAAACATCATGAGCAATAAAATGAAGAGGATTTACGGGCTGCTCAGGTAACAACGCTCTAATGCCAACCAACGTCACACCCGAATACAGGAAAACCGAAGAGGCCTACCGCGCGGCACGCGAGCCCAAAGAACGCCTGGATTGTCTGAAGGAGATGTTGCGGACGATTCCCAAGCACAAGGGCACTGATCACCTGCAAGCCGACATCAAGTCGCGCATCAAGCAGCTCTCCGAGGAGTTGGCGGGGCCCAAGACCGGCGCCCATCGCAGTGGGCCGTCGCATGTTGTTCGTCCCGAAGGCGCGGCACAGCTTTGCCTGCTGGGGCCGCCAAATTCAGGCAAGTCCAGTTTGCACGCCCTGTTGACTGGATCGCACAGCGATGTCGGACCTTACCCGTACACCACGCATTTGCCGATACCAGGCATGCTGCCCTTTGAGGATGTCCACTTTCAGCTGGTGGATCTGCCGCCCGTATCGGGTGACTTCATGGAGTCGTGGATGGTCAATGCGCTGCAACCGGCGGATGGGGCGCTGCTGGTTGTCGACATCAACGATCCCGATTGCCTGGAGCAGGTTCCCACGATCCTCGGACGGCTGGCTGAAAAGAAAATATTCCTGACAACGGACTGGCCAGGACTGGAGGCAAAGGAACCAGCAGAGCAGGGTGGTATGGGGGATGTATTTCGCCTGGAACTGCCCACCGTGTTGATCGCCAACAAGAGCGACCTCGACCCCGATCCGGAGGAAGTTGAAATCCTCGAAGAGTTACTCGGATTGCGTTATCCAACGCTAACAATGTCAGCCAGGACCGGCGATGGGATGGGTGAACTCGGGTCTTTCCTGTTTCGGGCCTTGGATGTAGTGCGTGTCTACACCAAGTCGCCCGGCAAGAAGGCAGATAGTGACAAGCCTTTCACGGTGCGGCGCGGTGGCACCGTGCATGATGTCGCTTGCATGGTGCACAAAGACGTTGCCGAGGGTCTGAAGTTCGCACGCATGTGGGGTGCCGAAGTATTCGACGGTCAACAAGTTGGTCCGCACCATCTCGTTGTTGATGGCGATGTTGTGGAACTGCACCTGTAACTGTCACTATCCCATGTTTCACAATTTATCTGACTTTTAGTGGACAAACCATTATCCTTTAAGGCAATAAAAGATACAGAGAACCTAGCCCTTGTCATTCCTCAATGAACTGAAACGTAGAAAAGTTATTAGAGTAGGCGTTGGCTACGTGATCATTGCCTGGGTGGTTGCGCAGGTATTGCAGTTGGTGTTTGAGAGTTTTGGTACACCTGATTGGGCGATAAAATCCACGCTGGTGGTGTTGGCAACCGGTTTGCCGTTCGCCCTGTTTTTCGCCTGGATATATGAATTGACACCCGACGGGCTTAAACGCGAACAAGAGGTAGATCGATCGAAGCCCATTACTCTACATACAATGAAGAAACTCAAGGGTGACAGAACATCACCCGGAAATTTGAGGTCAATGGTCTATAAAAGCCGTTGCAAAGGCGTGGCTGACTGGAACCTGGTGACTTCGATCCTTGCCAGCAGTAACAAGAACAACCCCACAAATGACATTACGGGCGTACTGGTAGTAACGGAAACCCAATTTCTCCAGGTCTTGGAAGGTGAGTTCGAAGCCCTGAATGCAACATTCGAGAAAATCTCCCGCGACACACGTCATCACAAGGTCCAACTGATCAGTTTCTCCGAGATAGAAGAACGAAAGTTTGGTGATTGGGGCATGCATGGTATTGGCCTTTTTGATCTTAACCGTGAGTTGTCAAAAAAGCTGTGTTCAGAATTTGGTCAAGACAACGGGATAGTTCGTTTACCATCCACGGCGAGTGAAGTTTCCGACTTGCTGAACATACTGTTACCAGAAAAAGAACTCACTCAGGCTCCTGATTAGGAAGATCCAGAGTTAGCCCGGTCTCATGTTGACGCTGCAAGGCGACGCGACCTGTATTGAGGCTAGCGCTACTGCCATTCAATCAGTCGGAGCTGGTTTTCTCCTTCGGCCAGGCTCATTTTGATCACTTTGTTTTCAGTTGATGCCGTTATAAACCGTGGAACACCTGCGGCAGCGAATTTCTTGTAAATGCTGCGATCCGGGTCTGCGGCTAGCGGAGTTTTGATGCCGTGCTTATCACGCCATGCGATCACAGTGTCGGTTGTCTCCTCACGAGCAATGGCTATGATTTCAATAGAGTCATCGTTAAGCAGTTCTGATTGATTGAGGGTTTTCAATGCACGATTTGAATCGGAGCACCAGGTGGCAAACAAAATTACCAGTTTCCGCTTATCCGTCGCGCTTAAGTCAACGGTTTTACCATTAACATCGACGACTGACTCGATAGGTAGCAGCTGACCTGCGGTGACAAATTCTTCATATTTTGGCTTTTCTTGCGAAGTGGCAGTCGTATCAACAACTTCTTTATCTGAAGAAACAACCTTATTTGCCTGGCAGGCAGACACTAAAGAAGCGGCTAGCACGATAAGGCAAAGTCTGGAAAGTGGCATTTTGGTCTCCTGGTTTTTCATTGCCGGTCCTTCGGGGTGCCGAAAGGGTAGAGGGTTAAAATATCCACATTTTCGTACGGCAGTGCGTCGAGGAATGTCGTGCCAACGTATGGCTCCGGGGCCTCTACGATGACGATCGAGCGGGCGTAGCCGGTCTCGTCGAAACCCCGGCGGAAGTGGACACGTGACTTGACCACGAAAACGTCATAGTTCGCCGGGTCCACGCTGCCCATGGCAAAACGCTTGGGGTAGCGAACCTGGCAGTATGCCGGTGTGAGGATCACTGTGTTTCCAGCACCGAAGTTCACCGCCGCGATAAAAGGATAACCGAGGCCTTCGCCCACGTATGAAAGGGTTCCGGTGATACGAAGCGGTGTGCCGCCAGACGCGGTGAAGCCGCCGATGTCCATATCGAAAGGGTCGCCGGCAGAGGCACCGGATTCTCCAAGCGCTTCAAGTGCAGCGGGTGAGGTGATGGTGCCGTACAGTACCCGGCTGATTCCTGCGGCCTCGAAAGCCCGTAATATGTGCGTGGCATCTCCAGGCCG
>CBDTVF010000335.1:0-4017 GCA_965363775.1 uncultured Gammaproteobacteria bacterium | reverse complement strand
CTGATGACAGGTTGACGCAGAACTATGGCAACCCGGAAATTGTCACTGAACACAACAGCAGCACATTGGATGGTGTAACCCTGCAGTTTAATTCGAGCCTGGCTTCCGGTATTCAGTTGGTATGGGGTGCGGAATACTACACCGATACAGTTGACAGCAGCAGGTTCGTGCAACTTGAAGATACAACTTCACAAATTGAAGTACATAGCCGCTTTCCGGATGGTTCCTCCATGGATAGCGCGGCAATCTATCTTTCCGGTGAGTGGTTAAGCACTGAAAACTTCGATTTGAATGCGGGTTTGCGTTACAGCTGGTTCGATATCAGTTTGCCAGCCGATGAAAGCCACGATGGCGTACTTCTAACGCCTTCCGACCTCACCGGTGACGTCCATGCCGTATATGCTCTGAGCCCGGAGCTCAAATTGGTGGGGAATTTTGGCCGGGGGTTCCGTCCACCGAACATTTTCGACCTGGCCACTCTTGGTCCCCGCCCAGGCAATCGTTTCAACGTGGCCAACACCGATCTGGATCCAGAATCAGTCTGGAGTTATGACCTTGGTATAAAAATGGAGACCGACAGTGTGGAAATGGAGGTATTCGCGTTTTACCTCGATTATTCCAACAAAATCACTTCGGTGTACACCGGCGAGACCACTGAAGATGGTCGTGATGTGGTACAAAGTGAAAATCGCAACAAAGTTAATATCTATGGTCTTGAAGCCGGTGTTTACTGGGCTGCAATGGAAGACTTACGTATTTTTGCTATAGCCAATTACACCCGTGGTGAAGAACAAGGTGAACAAGGCCCTGGCTTTCCTGCCGACCGTATCCCTCCGCTGAATGGAAAGCTGGGGCTGGAGTATTTCCTCAACGGTGATTGGCGTCTGGAGCCCTACCTTCTATTTGCCAGCCGCCAGGATCGGTTAAGTCCCCGGGATGTAAGAGATCCACGTATCAATCCAACCGGCACCTCCGGTTGGGGCACCTTCAATGTGTTGCTGGATTGGCAGGCGACCACCTCAATACAACTGGGATTAAGACTGGAAAACCTGTTCGATAAACCATACCGGGAGCACGCTTCCGGAATTGATGCCCCTGGTCGCAATATCGGGCTCTGGGTGAACTACAGTTTCCCTTAATGGTTTGTCAATGAAACACCTTCCCGCCCGTATTGGATTCTGGCTTTTTCTCCCGGTTTCTGCCGTACAGGGCTTATGGCTGCGCAAAACAGCCACACGTCTGCCGGAAGCATCGGGTGACAGAACGGGTGTCTGCGGCCAGGGCACGCCAAAGTACCTGTTGGCCATGGGTGACTCCATTATCGCCGGGGTCGGTACCGGCACCACTGACCGATCTTTGCCGGTACAGTTCGCTCAAGCCCTGGCAGAAATCCGATGCTGCAGTGTGCAATGGCAACTGGAAGGCAAAAATGGCGCCGACATATCACATTTGCGCCAACAGATCAGGTGTCTGGATCAAGACCAGAAAGTAGACGTGATACTGATTTCAATCGGCGTCAATAATGTGACCGGGCTTAGCAGTACCCGGGAGTGGCGAACTCAGTTCAGGGCTCTGGTGGTGGATTTAATAATAAAATGGCCAAAGGCCCGGGTCATCTTTACAGGCTTGCCACCGATGGGAAGGTTTCCATTACCACCTCAGCCACTGCGATTCACCATGGGACTACGTGCAGCATCATTCGACAGGATTGCTGCAGAGGTTGTTTCACATCATTCCAATATGCTGCATATCCCAACCGATATTGACCCTGTAGAACAGGAATTTTGCGAAGACGGTTTCCATCCATCTGCGGAATCTTGCGCTTACTGGGCAAAGGAGCTTGCACAAAGATTTGAAGCTGATAACTTAGACTCCTGAAACTCAGTCAAGGGGTCGAAATGAGCATTAATATACTAAGCTGCATGGCTATAGCACGGACGATACTTGACGGGTTCGACAAGCATTATTTTATATTCAGGAGATTCGGCAACGAGGCCAGTTTCTGTTTTGAACATGCCGACTGGTCACGTGCTGGAGAAGGCAGAAAGGAACGTATCCTCGGTTATGAAGAACGTGTCTCCGAGACCGTCAATGCCCTGAACAGGCAATTTCCGGAAGCGGGTGAGAGTTCACAGATGTGGCCTGATGTCAAAGCGGCATATATCACACTACTGTTGAACCACCTGCAGGTCGAATGCGCTGAAACATTTTATAATTCAGTGGTTTGCAGGGTTCTGCATAGAGATTATTATAGCAATCACAACATTTTCTGGCGTCCGAGTCTAAGTACCGAGCACCTTCACGGATCAAGCCCTACCTACCGCAGTTACTATCCACCTACCCAGGGCCTGCGTCGCTGTCTGCTTCAAACCGTGAGCGGATTTGATCTCAGCAATACCTTCCAAAATCTCCGTCGTGACATACGCCGTCTGGAAACCGCTATCCTGGAGCATCGACGCAAGGGCTGGAAACAACAACCCAACTACCAGATACAGGTGCTGGGCTCCTTATTCTTTCGTAGCAAAGCGGCCTATATTGTCTGCCGAATCATCAATGGCGACCACGTACAGGCGCTGGTCATTCCGCTTCTTCTTGACCCTGAGCGGCATGTCTACGTGGATACAGCCCTGTTACGCCGCAAGGATGTCACCATCGTCTTCAGTTTTTCACGTGCCTACTTTATGGTCGACATGGAAGTGCCATCGGCCTATGTCAGGTTTCTGATATCCATCATGCCCGGAAAATCACCCGTGGATCTGTACGCAATGCTGGGCTTGCAGAAACAGGCCAAAACCTTGTTTTACCGGGAAATGCTCTATCACCTGAGTCACTCACAGGATAATTTCCAGATAGCACCCGGTATTCGCGGTATGGTCATGCTGGTATTTACCCTGCCCTCTTTCCAGTTTGTATTCAAACTCATCAAGGACCGTTTCGATCCACCCAAAACCTCTTCCCGCGAGGAAGTTCGTCAAAAGTACCAGTTGGTCAAATATCATGACAGGGTGGGCAGACTGGCGGATACACTTGAGTATTCAAATGTGGCCATTTCTCTGGATCGTATTGACCCGGAATTGCTCGGCGAACTGCGTGAGAAAGCGGCCGATTCAATTGAAGAAGTGGACGATAAACTGGTCATTAAACATATTTATATTGAACGACGTATGGAACCGTTGGACCAGTATTTAAGCCAGGCTTCACCATCCAAACGGCGTCGTGCTATCCGGGACTTCGGTCAGTCCATCCGCGACATGGTTGGTACCAATATCTTCCCGGGTGACATGCTCAAGAAGAATTTTGGTGTGACCCGAAGCGAACGTGTGGTGTTTTATGACTATGACGAGATCTGTTACATCACGGATTGCAACTTCCGTCGTATTCCGCCGGCGCGCAGCTACGAAGACGAGATTTCGGACACACCCTGGTACTCCATCGGACAAAATGATGTATTCCCCGAGTCCTTTGCACCGTTTTTCTTCACCAATTACAAGGACCTGACCGAGTTCAAGAAAAACCACGAGGAGTTGTTAAGTCCCGAATGGTGGAAGAGCATGAAAGACACCATACTCGACGGCGATCTGCCCGACGTTTTCCCCTACCCGGTCAAGCGCCGTTTTTCGATCCGTTTTGGAAATCATCGAGACGCATGACAAAATTCAAAACAAACACCAACGGAAATTCTTGTCATGGCTATGTTTAGTTTCAAAAACCTTCTTATTCAGCGTGGAATAACACCAGAAGAACGACGCGGTGTGCTCGAGGATCTGTTCGTATTCGGCAAGGACAACCAGAAACCCTACCTGGTTCGGATGAGCATCCTGCTAATCCTCTCCACCATTATAGCGTCCGCTGGATTGTTGTCCGACTCGGCTGCCGTGGTGATTGGTGCGATGCTGGTCGCACCTTTGATGAACCCGGTCATGGCAGCAGCAGGGTCAGTCGTCATGGGTTGGTCACACAGGTTCTACGCTTCTTTATGGCTGGTATTTCTGATGGGCGTGGTCGCATTGTCGCTTT
>CBDTVF010000334.1:0-4027 GCA_965363775.1 uncultured Gammaproteobacteria bacterium | reverse complement strand
GGTGCCGGCAGGTTTGATTGCCAGGGCAAAAAGCTTCCGGTCAAGACCGGTTCGAGATAAGCCTTCCGCCAAAAAGAAGCCACCGAGCATCAACCAGATCACCGGGCTGGACCAGGTGTTCAAATAGGGGGAAGTATCCCAGGGCTCGGTCATGATCAGGGGTGTTCCGAGCGCAAAAACCAGGTAACCCATAATCAGCAGTCCCACCGCAAACGCCGGTACTGCCTCGGTGACCCACAGGCCAACGGCGAGCAGAAACAGAAATAGTACCGCCCGTTGTTCGGGTGGCATGGTCGCGGTTACGGTAGTCCAGACTGCAACTGCTGCCGCTGTTACAAGGATAAATAACAGGAACCTTCTTAGTGCATGCCGTTTTCCAGGCTGCATAATACGAAACGCGGCCCGGCGACTATCACGATAGCCAATTTTGTCCGAATGAGTGTTTCCTTGTTTTTTCACTGGTCGTCCTTGAGTCATCTGTTTGCTCAGTCTAGTTGCCTATTGGCGACCCGGGTGGGACGGGCTTATTTTTTTGAGGCGTCAGACTTGAGGGGTCTTGCAGCCAGAGCTTGATTTCACGCCTCGATTTCGCATAGTGCGCATCCCAATCGCTATCCTGCTGGCTCTTTCTTTGTTTGCTGAGCCATTGATCCAGCTCCTGGATTGATAGCAGCACCTGGCTCCGAACCTGGGAAGTGGCCTCCAAATCTGTCGCCAATGCCATTTGAGCATGTAGGGCCTGTTCATTCGTCAGTCGTTGGATAGCACCCGGTACCACTGTCAGTTGTTGCTCATACCAACTGGCATTATTGAGTGAATCCAGAATGGTTGTGAAACCGGGTAGCGTCGGATCAGCAGCATGGAATGTGTTCATACGTGCTGCCCTTTGCCGGTTCAGCATCACGTTCAGGGTCAGGCTGATTGCGCTCGTGGCGGGTGATAAGGGGTCGAAAATGTTGCCTGTACTACGGTTAAAAGACTCACGGCCCAGGGCAAATGCGGGTGGACGTGGTGGAATAATATCCACAAGCGACTGTGGTAGTGCCAGCCCCCGGGGTTCAATGGTCTCAAGCAGTGCATCGATGGCGGCTTGCTGTTTTTGTGCATCGACCGTTACCGGCAAAGACTGGCCGTCTCCACGCATGTTGTAGTTGAAATACTGACCACCAATGAGTTTTGCAACCGCCTGAATTTGATAACGGTGTAACAGGTAGATCGGTACTAATACCTCCTCAATGGTCGCCAGCGGTCTTCCCGGTCGTATATTTCGTTCCGAAAAATTGTTCAGGGCGTAGGAACGCACCCGCATCAGGTGCTCGAGTTCAACAATCGCATCTGCACCGTTGTCCCAGAGATTGCCCTGTGGGTGTGCCGCACCAGGGCTGCGGGAATCTTCGTCCGTAACATATAACAGACCGGAATCAACGGTCTCCCTCAGAATCCGACGTCTTTGTGCAGCATTATCCACGTCTGACGGAAAGTCCTGATAGGCATACTCGATGGTGCGTTTGTCCCAGTCCCCGATACCGACATCGTAGGCATCCGAGAGGTCGAGGCCCCCGTCAGTTTTAAACTTGATAAGCGGGAAGGGGTAATCCATCACCGAAGAACGGTTATTGACGCTGGCCGCGAAATTATGCTCCATACCCAGGGTGTGTCCGACTTCGTGCGCAGATAACTGACGTATACGTGCCAGCGACATTTCCAGCATTGCATCCGGCACCTGGCCCTCCTTGTAAGGTGCCAACAAACCTTCGGCGATCAGGTAATCCTGTCGTACCCGCAGTGAACCAAGACTCACGTGACCTTTCAATATCTCGCCAGTACGCGGGTCAACCACCGAATAACCGTAAGACCAACCACGTGTTGAGCGGTGTACCCATTGAATAACGTTATAACGTACATCCATCGGGTCAGCATCTTCCGGCAGCAATCTGACCTGGAAGGCATTCTTGTAACCCACAGCCTCGAAGGCCTGGTTCCACCAGCTGGCACCTTCGATAAGCGCCGACCGAATGGGTTCCGGCGTACCGGGATCCAGGTAATAAATGATGGGTTCAACCGCTTCACTGAAATCGGCTTGCGGGTTCACTTTCTCGAGGCGGTGGCGCATTCCATAGAGCTTCTGGATGGGTTCACCGATGGGTACAGCATAGTCATGAAAACCCTTGCCCCAGGAAGAACCAATGATGCCGGACCTGGAGTCATACGGTAATGGTTCATAGTTATCATCCGGCAGACGTATGAAAGAATGATGCAAGTGAACGGTTACGGACGTCGGGTCCGGGACCACGGTGGAGAGAATGTCACTGACGACATTGCCCTTATCATCAAATTTTTGCTCACCTGTAAAGCTGACGATCGCCTCTATTTCGGTGTTATCCGGAAATGCGCGGGTGCGTGGCAGAAATATGGCAGAACGACTGGAATCAACTTTGTAGGTTCCCTGTTGCGCACGGCTGAGTCGGCTGGAAAGACTGTGCGAGTCATGTAGAAAAAAGGCAGTGGCATCGACCAGGATAGAGGCTTCTGATTCGGCAACAAGTTCAAATCCCCAAATGACCGAGCGGCCAAATGAACTCTCAACTGCGACCCGCTCCGATGGATCACTGGAATTCGCCCTGTAATCGGTATTCTTTTCGACTAATAAGACTTTCGGCCCCGAACGGTAAAACTCGACAAGTTTTGTTGCGCCTAACTGCCCGCGGTCCAGCCCCAGGTCATTCGACCCAACACCACGTGCAAGGGACGACTGGTAAATGAACTCGTCCTCCAGGCTATCGATTCTCAGCAATAGCTGTCCTTTGTTCTGATCCCAGTAGAGATCAAAAAAGCCATCCATATGTACCAGGTTTTTGACCTTTTCCTCGATACTGCTGACCAACTCATCAATGTTGCCCTTCTCTTCAGCAATTAAATTTTGAGGGAGACTTACAAGAAAGAGACAGGCGAAAAGCCAGTGTTTAATTTGAAGCATGATTTTCCATCCGGAAAGGCTGTGTTTTCAGGTTGGCGGTATTCTATCCGAAACACGCACCTTACGGTCAGTGCAGATGCATTTGTTATGAGAAGGGCAATGCCATGGATTCAGTGCTATGTAAGGGTGCTGAATTGAAAGCGATTAACTCAAAGTTTCTTTTTGGTGAGTTTATCGCCACGGCAACCTGGTATCGATCGGCCACAGGTATGCGCCAAAATTGCCAGTTGCCTGCATCGTCTTTCAGGTCTGGATGAATATTGAAACCGCTCAGGGTATCCGCCTGAAAATGAAAACTGAATTTACGCAGTGGTATGGAAAGACCCGCGCCACGTGCCTTGATATAAGATTCCTTCAGCGTCCAATAATCAAAAAACCGTTGCTTCTGCTGGTGGGGTGGCAATTTGCCCAAATCTTCAATCTCCTGCTTCGAAAAGTAACTGGAGAGACTTTCGAGCGCTGCCCGCGTAGATCGTTGTCTGTTTTCAACATCCACGCCGATATCAAAATCCTTTACGAGTCCGCACATGATCAGACCATCGGTGTGGGAGATATTGAAACGAACCGGTAGCGTTTTGTCCGGATGGCTTATCTCCGGCTTACCAAAACCGTTTTTACCGAACTGCCATTCAGATGGATCAACCTGATAGTAGGCAGACAGGCTTGTACGGATCAGCGCCCGGGTGATGAGGAACTGATGGCGGTGGCGGGCATAATAGAAACGAGCCATTTGCGCCAGTTCATCATCCGAAAGCAAAGATCTGTAACGGCGCAATAACGCATCGTCCGAAATTTGTTCGGGCCAGGAAAAATAGAGATGTACTTCGTTGTTGGGCAGGTTCATCTCAGTGGAAAACTAACCCCAGCGGCGGTGCATCCAGAGCCATTGTTCCGGATACTCGCGGACCCATCCTTCAATAATATTGGTGACAAGCTCGGTCGTGCCCCTGACATCTATATCGCCATCCTTGTCCCGGGGTAGCACAAGTTCGTCCGTTATTTCCAGGCGAAAACGCCCATTCGGCAAGCGTATGGTCCGTGCACCGTGCA
>CBDTVF010000333.1:0-4037 GCA_965363775.1 uncultured Gammaproteobacteria bacterium | reverse complement strand
TTCTCACCTGCCAGCAGATTCAGACCAAACGTATCGATGCCATGTTCATCGACACAGTAAACCGCTATGGTGGGGCCGTCTTTGTCCTCGCCGGGTTCCGTCTGAATACCCATGTTCCAGCCACCTCCGGACAATGGTATGGAGTTTGACTGTATCGCGTTCACTACACCGGGTAGCGCGCGCAGCGTGGCGAGGTCTTCTTCGATGGTTGCCCGTTCATTGAATGTTTCGGCAAAACCAACACTTGCGATAGCGAATATATTGTTCTCATCAATACCGCTGGGCCGCGCCATCATACGGCCACGTTCCTGCATGATTGATATTGCGTTAACCATGATGGCCATGGTGACCGCAATTTGCAGTGCGATCAGGATAGCGCCGGTTTTGTTGCGCATCATCGCGCGCCAGATAGGTCCTATTTCCATGCTGCAACTCCTAGTTAACTTTTAACTGGCTGGCAGGCGCGATCCTGCAGGCACGCCAGGTGGGGTAAAGACCCGCGATCAGTGCGGATGCGATGGCCAGGGCGATGGCAGTCAAAACCATGATCCAGTCAAGACCAACCATGTTTTTGACAATTTCTCCAAACAGCATCTCGATACCACGTAAACCCAGCCATGTAAGCCCAAGCCCGAGTATGCCTCCGCAAAGGCCGATCATGCCGGATTCAATCATGTGCTGGACAAACAGGCTCGAGCGACTGGCACCCAGTGCCCTGCGTAGAGAAATATCACCGGACTTGCCCATGAATTTTGCCAATAACAGGCCAATGGTATTGAGCAGGCAAACCAGCAGAAATAGTAGCGACAGGCCCAACATCACCTGTGCGTCATCGTCCACAACTTCCTGGTTTTCCATCCATTCCATCACGTCGCTGAGCTGGTTGTTCATGGGCCGCTGAAACCTGCCCAGTGTTTTTTGTTGTTCGACGTAGGCATTCAAAAAGGCCATGTAATCCTGTTCTTCAGCCTCGTTTCTAAGCTCGACCCAGGATTGAATCCACATACACTCGGAATTGAGGAATGCATCAAAACCTTCACCATCCGGCGATTTCCAGCAGTTGGTATTTCCTCGTCTGGGCAATTCATATTCCACAGCGATATTGAAGGGAATATAGACTTCTTCAGGCTCACCGAACGGGTCGTTGGTAACATCATAAAATTTGGGAACAGGTATAAATTCATCCAATACACCGACCACCTGAAAATCCATGCCATTCATGCGTACATTGCGGCCCACGGAATTCTCGCCACCAAAAACCCGTTCGTTCATTTCCTTGCTGAGTACAACCACGCGCTCCAGGTTGTTGTCTGCTGAAGCATCCCAGCCGCTGCCGTAAGTGAACCTGAGATCGAACATGGGAAAAAAGTCCGCCCAGGTATTGCGTGCGTCTACTGAAAAAGGCCGCTCACCTTCACCCTGGGGCTCGAGCACCAGGCTGGAGCGGTTACTGACCACCTGACGATGAGCCTTACTGGCTTTCATCAGCGCCATGGCATCCAGGTAGGTCATTTGGTCCGGCAGCTCGAAACCATCGTCATCGTGGTTAATGGGGTCTCCGCTATCGAGCTGCACGTAAAAAAGTTGGTCCGATTTGCGTGGAATAGGATTGCTGGACATGACGTAGTTGACCGTAATGATGGTCATGCAGGCACCGATACCGATGGCGATTGCTGCGATCATCAAGGTGCTGAGTAAAGGGTTGCCTCGTATGCTGAGCCAACCAAGTTTGAGATAATAGGAAAACATGTTTTTCTCCTAGGCGGTTGCCACCCGGGCTACCTTGAGATCCGCAGTGCCATTGCTGACACGCCCGTCAAGTATGTGCACATTGTGGCTGGCCATTTTTGCCAGCGCCGGGTCGTGGGTCACCATGATGATGGTGGTGCCGTTGCGATTGATGTCCGCAATCAGTTCCATGACGCTTAAGGCCATATGTGAATCGAGATTGCCGGTGGGTTCGTCGGCCAACAGGAAGCGTGGCTCCCCCGCGAGTGCCCGGGCGATAGCAACACGCTGTTGTTGACCGCCTGAAAGTTGTGATGGCAGATGCTTCATTCTTGAGGCTAGACCAACCATTTCCAGGACTTTCTCGATACGACGCTTACGTTCCGTGGCATTAAATCCGCGATAACGCAAAGGCACGTCTACATTGTCGAACAGGTTCAGGTCTGGAATCAGGTTAAAGCTCTGGAATATGAAACCGATTTTTTCATTACGTACAGCTGATGACTCGGCATCTGACAAGCCGGAAACATCACGGCCATCCAGTTCATAACGGCCATCGGTAAACTTTTCCAGCAAACCGGCGATGTTCAGGAATGTTGTTTTGCCGGACCCGGATGGACCGGTTACAGAAACAAAATCACCTTCAGCCACCTCAAGCGAAAATTCCCTGAGGGCGTGGGTCTCAACCAGACCAGCCCGATAGACCATCGATATATTGTGCATGCTGAGCATGTGTTTACTCCTGAGTTTTCTGGTTAATTGGTTACCAGCACGGTATCCGCGCTACGAAATTGGTCGATACTCGAAATTACAACGACTTCACCTTCTTTCAGCCCGTTGACAATTTCCACCGCCGCCAGGCTACGTGCTCCGATCTCGATGGAGCGGCGATGAGCCACACTTTCTTCATCCAGCACATAGGCAATACGGCTTCCGCCACTGTCGAGAAACTGACCACGTTGAAGTGTCAGTACATTATTCTTTTCTTCCATCAGGATGCGGGTGGTTAATCGCTGGTTCTGTCTCAAACCCGGTGGCATGTCGCCGCTGAATCGAATCCGGGTGGTCACCTGGTTCTGGATGATTTCAGGTGAGACCGAAACCAGGGCAGCGGGATATCTCTGATTTCCTATCAGCACTTCGGCTGCCATTCCAAGACCCAGATCGTCGGCATAACTTTCGGGTACCTGTGCCTCGATTTCGAACGCCGACAGGTCAACGACTGACATCACGACCTGGTTACGGCTGACGGCGGCTTTTTGATCTACCATCAGGTTGCCGACGATGCCGTTAACCGGTGAGCGCATATCCAGTTCATCGACCTGGCGCAACAGATCCTGTACCAGCAGTGACTGGCGACTCACCTGCAATTCACGTGTTTTCAGCTCAAAGACCAGGCGCTCGTCATCCAGCGTGGCGTCTGCGACCGCGTGCTCGTGCGCCAGTTTGGCGGTCTCCAGGTCATCCTTGGTTTTTTCGAAATCTATTTCTGAAATAGCTTCTATTTTGTAGCCCGAATCAGCCCGGCGGCGTTCACGTTCGGCTGCAGTCAATGTGACCCTGGTGAGGTCAATATTCTTGCGGTTATCCAGAGCCTTCTGCTTGGTTTCAATACGTTGTCTATCGAACTCAACACTCAGGCTGTCCAGCGTGGCATTTTCCTGCGCCAGCTGATTCTGCAGGTCGGGACTGTCAAGTTTTGCAAGTGATTGCCCCTCGGTGACCACGGCGCCCGCTTCCACCAGAAGGGTGATAGTGCCATCGTCTGGTGCAAAGAGTGACGGACTGATAGAGGCCACGACACGTCCCTGGACCGAAACATCCCTGACCAGGTCGGTGCGGGTTACCGTTGCAAGACGCAAACGATCCCTGGGTACGGAAGTACTTGAACCTGCCCAGCGTTGTAATGACGGTACCACTAGCCATATGAGAAGAATAAGCCCCAATATAACTGCAGTAATCACCACCCACCGGCGGTTCTTTGATTTTGCCTGTAGTGTCACGTCTTGTGCGGAAGTATCTGCGATTTTCATTTAGCGTCCCTGATTCATGCATAGATAGACGCTGTTTTGTGTCACTTGGTTACATGGACGTTGTTCTTTATCTTTTGGGGCGTTTTTGTGGCATCACCGATCCGGGTTCAGCACCATTGCGCCAAGGGTGGATACACGGGCCGTAGGGTGGGTAACTTGTTACCCACGGGAGCGTACCCACCAGGGGCGGTAAAATCCCGCCAGGGTCGGTAAAACCCCATCAGGGGCGGTAAAACCCCATCAGGGGCGGTAAAACGTGGGTAACAAGTTACCCAC
>CBDTVF010000332.1:0-4039 GCA_965363775.1 uncultured Gammaproteobacteria bacterium | reverse complement strand
TACCGGCCACCGGCTCAACGATGATGCTGGCAACCTGGTCACCCTGCTCGGCGAAACAGCTCTTCACTGCTTCAAGATCATTAAATGGCAGGGTCAGTGTCAGGTCAGCAACCGCTGAAGGTACGCCCGGTGAATTGGGTACACCAAGCGTCAGCGCACCACTACCGGCCTTAACCAGGAAAGAATCGGCATGACCATGATAACAACCTTCGAACTTGAGAATATGATCCCGACCCGTGGCTGCCCGTGCCACGCGTATGGCGCTCATGGTGGCCTCGGTGCCCGAGTTGACCATGCGGACCATATCCATGCCGTCAATCAACTCACATAACCTTTCGGCCATGATCACTTCCGCGGCAGATGGTGCACCAAAACTCAAACCCTTATTAACCGCATCCTGCACCGCAGCAATAACCGCGGGATTGGAGTGACCGGCTATCATCGGTCCCCAGGAACCAACATAATCGATGTAGGACTTGCCCTTAACGTCGTACAGACAAGCACCCAGTGCATGATCAAAAAATACCGGGTCACCGCCCACGCCGTTAAAAGCGCGTACCGGGGAATTAACTCCACCTGGGATGTGAACCCGTGCCCGTTCAATCAATTCTTTGCTGCTCGTCATTTTTTTCAATTCTCAATGTGTAAAACCGCCATTTTAACCTGCAAAACGGTTTAAGCGCGCGCCTTTGCATGTCAAACTACTCGTTTTGTGATTATAGGAACAGAATCGTGGTGGAAAACGATTATAAAGTCTGGATGTGTATTATCTGCGGTTGGGTATACGATGAGGCAAAGGGCTGCCCCGAGGAAGGCCTTGCCCCCGGCACACGCTGGGAAGACGTACCGGAATTCTGGATTTGCCCGGATTGTAGTGCGGGCAAGGAAGATTTTGAGATGATTGAGTTATGATGGTGATCTTTCAGGGGTATACGGTATGAGTCAACGTACGGGTGTTACAAGAGACAAACGTAACGGAATGATAGGTGGCGTCTGCGCTGGTCTTGCAAGACATTTCGGCTGGTCAGTCACCGGCACACGGGTTGTTTATGTACTGGCTTCGGTTTTGTCAGCGGCTTTTCCCGGTATTATTGTTTACATCATTCTGTGGTTGCTGTTACCTGAGTCTGACTAAGCCGTAGCTTTTGCCGTAAATTATTTTTTAGTATCCATCACCCGAATACCGTAGCGGGAGATTTTCTCGTCATTCGTTACCACAACCAAAGCAGAACATGGGTATTGGGTGATGGCAGTAATTTGTGTAAGAGGTTAGCTATACCAGGCAGTTACCCGTGAGATAGCTTAGGAACTAAGCATGCATTACTAATCACTGAGACCCAGTGCTTCACCCTGAATGGAACGCCACACTTCGCCAGGGCTTTGGGTGTTAATTAATTTTTCCATGGCTTCATCATCGAGGTCTTTTAGCTTGTCACAGTCTGCCGGGTTGACGATGAAATGTTCAGGGAATGTTGTGTAATCTTCAAATGCAGAGAGCCTGATTCCTTCCCACTCCCCCAGTTCACTAATGTTTTTGGTCCAGTTCATCATCGAGGTATCCACATCCTCGGACGATAGCTCCATATTGACTTGCCAGTAGGGCTGAAAACACGTTTGCATCGCACTGAAGACATACTGACGATTTCGCCAACGCTTGATACCGGGGTCATTCGGGTCAAGCTCTGTGAGTATGGCTTTTTCCAATGCATAACCAATACCTCTGGTCATCGTGCTATAACCATGATTCCGTAGAGTACCAGCCAGTTTTTTACAGGCAATGATGCCTTCGGTGCGCCGGTTTCTAGCTTGCAGGCGACATAACTCAGTCATATTGCCATAACCCACCATCGGATCTGTCACAGTCAAAATCATAAGCCCGTAGTAAGCAACTTTATGCGGGGTTAAGCCGAACCGTTGCGCCTCATTCTCAAATTCCGGGAGGATTTGCATCGGATTAATTTCAACAAATTTCAAGGCTTCCTCAAAGATAGCTTGGCTGAAATGCAACATAACGACAGCAGCATTATTTGTTCGCCTTGCTCTATGGCCAGTGGATCGCCTGTGCGAATCAGACGGATAGCCGCCCTGGTCCGAAATTGTGGATACTCACTGGATTCCAGATAAGACCAGAACCGCTCTCGCCACTGGTCATCAAGTTTCTTCTGTTCCACATCGATTTCGTCTGAAATTTGACCCCAACTACCGCTCATCACCAGGCAAAGACCAAGAAATATCAGGCTGATGGGTTTTCTGAACTTGAATTGAGACACGGTTACCCCCTTCACCAGCGAACCTGACCAAGACCATAAATTATCATGAGAAGCCTTCAGACTTACAGTGCCAAAAGTGTATCAGTGCAACACTGGTATGGCTCAGACAGAAACAATACCTGTTAGATAAGCACCGTCTTGGTTCAATTTCAAGCTAATTGAACCGGACAATTACCCAGCTTATCTGCGCGGGCGGTGAACGATTTGTCGAAGGTGAAGAATTTTTCACATTCCTGGCACTGAGCCAGATGCAAGGCATCGGAAAAGCCCAGACCCTGTTGATGCCATCCAATGGCTTGAGCAATACGTGTTGAATCAGATAATCGAACGTTTTTTAGTCCGAATAGGCCGGTCAATGCACGGCAAATTTCCTCATTTAAAAATTCATACGCATATCTTAGGACCCATTCGGTTTCCTGGATCACCGTATCCGTAATAAACACAATCTGAGAACTAAAAAGGGCAAACGCCTTTTTGTACTGCAGTTCATCATCGCGAGTAAGCAGACGGACGATGACATTGGTGTCAACAGCAATCATTTATGGTGATTCCTGACACCCTTACGGATCGCTTCATCCATGTCATCCAAAGACCTGGTTTTGCCTGTGAACTTCAAACTGGCTGCAACTTCGTTAATATTTGTTTCCTCAAACGGCGATTTTGGCTTGAACAAAATCCCTTCTCCCACATCGACAACAACCAACTCCTGCCCTGCCTCCCAATGATGTGCCACTCTCAAGGACTTGGGAATAACCACCTGACCCTTGCTTGATATTTTAGTTGTTTCCATAACTCACAATCACATAAGTAAGAATAATGTAAGAATATAGGGAATACTCTCAAACCTGTCAAACTCGCAAACAGACCAAAAGCTTATGATGTTTTTTTCAAGCTATGCGCACAGCATAGATTTAGGGCGGGTTGGGTTATAGGGGTGACTGGTTACTTTTTCTGTAGGCTTTTCGCTATCAAGCAGACGCCCGGATGATTCCTGTTTGAACGGTTCCATCAGTCTTCAACTCTAACCATCTGCTTGCTGGGCCTGCCGGATCTGCAGTGAATTTCTGTACATCAGTCAAGCTGTTGATTGCACTTGATGGGCTACCCAGCATGGCTGTCCCGTTTCTTTGGGTTTCAAATGTGCGATGGATATGCCCCCAGACCACTGCTTTGACATCCAGGTGGTGATCGATCAATTGCAGAAGAGGTTCCGGATTAAGCAGTGGATACTTGTCGATCCATGGACTGCCAACAGAAATCGGCTGGTGGTGCACCGTGATGAGTCGCGGTCGCTGCGCACCATCATCCAAGAGGCACTCAAGGTCTTTCAGTGCCTTGTCACTTACCTGACCCTCTGGTTTTCCCGGCAGACAGGAGTTCAGGCGAATAATCTGCCATGGGCCATGCTCTGTAACCGAGATCGTTTCAACCGGACTGCCGGGGAGTGCCTCGGCCAGCAGTTCGGCGTCATCATGATTGCCTGGTAACGAGAGCACCGGGACACCGGGCAGGTTTAAATACTGTTTTAGCAACCGGTAAGACTTCCGGCTGCCATCTTCACTGAGGTCACCAGTGGCCAACAGCAGATCGGGCTTCATGGCCTTCACTTTCCGCATCAGGGTTTTCAGGTTTTTATGTGGATTGATACCACGGTATTTCTGCTTGGCATCTGCCGAAAGGTGACAGTCTGAAATCTGGGCAATGAGCATGTCAGTCTTTTTTAGTGACAAACGACCTGAAACTGAATCAATCGAGCTTGAGGGTCAATA
>CBDTVF010000331.1:0-4041 GCA_965363775.1 uncultured Gammaproteobacteria bacterium | reverse complement strand
CACCGTGTTTCCTACCCGGCTTTGGATACCGACCCAATCATCCGTGCTGATTCCGCGATCCTCAGCATCGACCGGGTGAATTTCCAGTACATCCTGATCTGCCCAGGCAGTGTTTTTTGTTCGCCGCGTTTGTGCACCAACATTGTACTGAGACAGTATTCTGCCCGTCGTTAACAACAACGGGTATTTACGTGTTGACCGTTCTCTGGTCGGAACAAAACCGGTAATCGCAAAATACCCCTTGCCACGGACAAACTCATCCACATGCATGGTCGGTGTGCCTTCCGGCGCCTCATCATTGCATGGCCACTGGATACTACCCAGACGATCCAGCTTGTCATAATTCACACCGGCAAAAGTCGGCGTCAGACGTGCAATTTCATCCATGATCTCCGACGGGTGTGAATAATCCATCGGGTAACCAAGTGCATTGGCAAGATCTACAGTTATCTCCCAGTCTTCCTTGCCACTTTTTGAAGGCATGACCTTGCGCACCCTGGAAATTCGCCGTTCGGCATTGGTGAATGTGCCATTTTTCTCCAGGAAGGTCGAACCCGGTAAAAATACATGGGCAAAACGTGCTGTTTCGTTGAGGAATATATCCTGCACCACCAGGCATTCAAGCGCCTTGAGTGCGGCCTCTACATGGTGTGTATTCGGGTCGGACTGGGCAATATCCTCACCCTGGCAATACAGGGCTTTGAAATCTCCACCAATGGCAGCATCAAACATGTTTGGAATACGCAGACCGGGTTCATGATGTAGTTTCACCTGCCATTCATGTTCAAACAATGCACGTACTTCAGGATCGGAGATATGCCGGTAACCTGGCAGTTCATGCGGGAATGAACCCATGTCGCAGGAACCCTGTACATTGTTCTGCCCACGCAACGGATTGACACCAACACCCTCACGGCCAAGGTTGCCGGTCACCATAGCGAGATTGGCAATGCCCATTACAGTCGTTGAACCCTGGCTGTGCTCGGTGACACCGAGACCATAATATATGGCGGCATTGGCAGCCCCGGCAAATAAGCTTGCCGCCGCACGTAACTCCCCGGCATCGATACCCGTGACAGATTGCAGAGCTTCAGGTGAGTTCTCTTCAAGCTGCACGAACTTACTCCAGGCTTCCCAGGATGGAATCTCACAACGCTTTTTGATGTAACTCAAATCCGCCAGACCTTCGGAAACAATCACATGGGCCATCGCGTTGACAAAGGCCACATTGCTGCCAGGCAGCAACTGCAAATGAAATGCGGCCCTGACGTGCGGGCTATCCACCAGTTCGGTTTTACGAGGATCAACAACGATCAGTTTTGCGCCCTCACGGAGACGACGCTTGAGACGTGAACCGAATACCGGGTGCGCCTCGGTCGGGTTTGCACCAATCAGCATCACGACATCCGCCTTCGCTACGGATTCAAATGACTGGGTGCCGGCAGACTCTCCGAGGGTGGTTTTCAGACCATATCCGGTGGGTGAATGACAAACCCGTGCGCAGGTATCGACATTATTGTTGCCAAAACCGGCACGGATCAGCTTCTGAACCAGAAATGTTTCTTCATTGCTACAGCGTGAACTGGTAATACCACCAATGCTGTCTCTGCCATATTCCGCCTGTATCTCCCGAAAACGCCGGGCGGTAAAATCGATCGCCTCCTGCCAACTCACCTCCCGCCAGGCTTCATCTATGCTGTCGCGGATCATCGGTTGGGTAATACGGTCCTTGTGATCGTTATAACCAAAGGCAAAACGACCCTTGACACAGGCATGACCCTCATTGGCCTTACCGTCCTTGAATGGTGTCATTCTCACCACCTCATCGCCACGGGTCTCAACGTTAAATGCACAACCGACACCGCAGTAGGCACAGGTGGTGACGGTGCTCTTTTCCGGCAAACCCATCTCGATGACGGACTTCTCTTCAAGCGCTGTAGTCGGGCAACTATTAACGCAGGCACCACAGGAAACACATTCAGATTCCATGAAGGACTCATTCTGACCGGCAGTGATCTTTGACTCGAAGCCACGACCCTCTACTGTCAATGCAAAGCTACCCTGGATATCATCACAGGCACGAACGCAGCGGTAGCAAACGATGCACATCGACGGATCGAAAGTGAAATAAGGATTCGATTCGTCTTTTTCCGATTGTTGGTGATTTTTGCCATGCAAACCATATCGGCTTTCCTCAACACCCAATTCAGCCGCAACATCCTGCAACTCACAATCACCGTTGGTCGGACAGGTCACACAATCCAGTGGGTGATCTGAAATATACAATTCCAACACATTCTTGCGCAGCATTTGGAGCTTGCCCGATTGTGTATTCACCCGCATACCGTCTTCCACCAGCGTGGTGCAAGAAGCGGGTGTGCCCTTGCGGCCCTCTATTTCGACCAGGCACAGACGGCAGGAACCAAAGGCCTCGAGTTGATCCGTGGCGCAGAGTTTGGGTACATTGATACCTAACAGCGCGGCGGCCCGCATCACCGACGTACCCTCTTCAACCTGGATTTGCTGACCGTCGATTTCCAGACTGACCTGAACAGTCGTTTTCGATGGTCGCGGTGTACCCAAATCGTACAATGGTATTTGCAACTGTGGCATCCGGATCAGCTCCTGGACCCGGACTCAGGCCGAGGCTCAAAATCCTCCGGGAAATACTTCAAGGCACTACGAACCGGCATTGGCGTCAGACCACCCATCGCACACAAGGACCCAAGCTCCATGATTTCGCAAAGCTCTTCCAGCAACTCAAGACTGGCCATCCTTTGATCATTTGCACCAATCTTATCAATAAGTTCTACACCACGAACCGAGCCGATACGACACGGCGTGCATTTACCACATGATTCCAATGCACAGAACTCCATCGCAAAACGGGCCTGTTCAAGCATATCCACACTGTCATCAAAAACAACAACACCGCCATGGCCCAGCATGGCACCAACGGCGGCAAAGGCCTCGTAATCCATCGGAGTATCCCAGTCAGACTCCGGCAAATAAGCGCCCAACGGACCACCCACCTGGATCGCGCGTATGGGTTTACCGCTGGCAGTACCGCCGCCATAGTCCTCGACCAGTTCGCGCAGACTCAAGCCGAATGATATTTCTACAAGACCTCCGCGGCGAATGTTCCCGGCGAGTTGTGCAGTCAGGGTACCGCGTGATTTGCCGCTCCCGTAATCCTGATAATATTCCGCACCTTTGGCCAGCACTGTTGAAACAGCGGCCAGTGTTAACACGTTGTTGACTACCGTGGGTTTTCCAAACAGACCTTCAATGGCCGGCAAAGGCGGCTTGAACCGTACCAGACCCCGTTTGCCCTCGAGACTTTCAAGCATGGAGGTCTCTTCGCCACAGATATACGCACCGGCACCGACACGAAGATGAAGAAAGAAGCTGTGTCCACTGCCGCAAATATTCTCACCCAGAAAATTTGCAGCCTCGGCCGTGGCAATAGCCTGTTTAAGTACCTGCAGCGCTTTTGGATACTCCGAGCGTAAATAGATATAGCCTTCGGTAGCACCTACGGCCAGGGCGCAGATCGTCATACCCTCAATCAACTGAAACGGATCGGCTTCTATCAGCAGACGATCGGCAAAAGTGCCTGAATCTCCTTCATCCGCGTTGGCGGCAACATATTTTTGCTCTGCGGGTGTATTCAAAACCGTGCGCCACTTGATACCAGTGGGAAATGCCGCGCCACCCCTGCCACGCAAGCCGGACTGTGTAAGTACTTCAACGATGTCGACAGATGACATGCTCAAGGCATTATTCAAGCCTTCGAAGCCACCATGCTTTTTGTAATCATCCAGGTTGAGTGGATCTGTTATACCGGCCCGTGCGAAGGTCAATCGGTCCTGCCGGGATAGCCATTCAATTTCTGCCACTTTCCCGAGTTTCAACGGGTGCTCACAATCACCGGGGAAACCGGATTCAAACAAACCGGCCACGTCCCCTGAGGTCAATGGTCCGAAGGCGAGCCGCCCGTCTTCCGATTCAATTTCCAGTAAGGGTTCAAGCCAGAATGCC
>CBDTVF010000330.1:0-4060 GCA_965363775.1 uncultured Gammaproteobacteria bacterium | reverse complement strand
TTGCAGTGCCACTATTCGGTATTGCGCATGAAGGGTTGGGTTCCTATCTCAAACATTACATTCAACCAACACCGCTGATGTTGCCATTTAACATCATTGGAGAACTTTCCCGCACCATCGCGCTGGCGGTGCGTCTGTACGGCAATATCATGAGTGGCAGCATAATTATTGGTATTTTATTAAGCCTGACACCATTTTTCTTTCCCATTGTCATGCAGCTGCTTGGACTCATAACTGGAACTATCCAGGCCTATATATTTGCCATACTCTCGATGGTTTATATTGCCTCGGCAACGGCTGCACAACAAACAAAGCCAGACAAAACGAACCAATCATCCCATGCACCTAATATACTTAAAAAACCAACAAAGGAGAAATAGATGGACAGTCTTAGCTTGATAGCCATGGTATCCATTATTACAGCAGGCCTGACAATGGCCATCGGTTCAATCGGACCGGCATTCGGAGAAGCGCGCGCTGTTGCACAGGCATTAAGTGCCATTGCCCAGCAACCTGATGAGGCTGGTACGATCACGCGCACCCTGTTTGTGGGTCTTGCAATGATCGAATCGACAGCCATTTACTGTTTTGTGATGGCCATGATCCTGGTTTTCGCCAATCCATTCTGGGATTATGCCAAAACGGTCTCGGGAAACTGAGATGGAGATTGACTGGCTGACGGTTATTGCCCAGATTGTCAATTTTCTGGTACTAGTCTGGTTGCTGCAGCATTTCCTTTATCGTCCAGTTATTAATGCCATGGATAAGCGTGAGCAACGTATAGCCGCACGGCTGGAAGAAGCGCAACAGCGCGAGCAGACAGCCGGACAGACAGTGCAGCAATACGAAAATAAACGAACTGCCCTGGAACAAACTAGTGAGCAATATTTGAAAGAAGCGGAAGAAGCAGCACAGGCAAAACAGATGGTGATGTTGGAACAGGCACGTGATGAGATACAGCAACAGCGAGATCAGTGGCAACAGCAGCTACAACAGGAGCAGCAAGACTTTCTCAAAGGGCTACGCAAGACTTCGGTACAGGCTATTCAACAGACGGGAAGACGTGTCCTTGCTGATCTGGCCGACATCGAACTTGAAGCGCAGATGATAGCGGTGTTTTTGAAACGACTGAAAAACGTGGATAATGAGTTACGCCAGAAACTACTGGATTCAGATGATATAATTCATATCAGTAGTGCCTTCGAGCTTGATGCCGCCACCAAGGGTCGTATTACGCGGGCCATCCACGAACAACTTGATGATTCAGCAAAGGTCGAATACACACGATCCACTGATCTGCTCTGTGGAATTGAGCTTAAAACAGGCGGCCAACAAATCAGCTGGAACATGGAAGATCATCTGCAAATGCTGGACGAACACATGCAAGAAACTCTCAATGGCGGGCCGAAGACTGATGTCTGATACCCATTTGCAACAAACACTTGATCAAGTGGCGGCGGCATTTGATGAAGCGCTATCAGGTCCACCTGCCGATTTACACCTAACAGAAACCGGCACAATAACTCATGTTGGGGGTGGGATTGCTAGAGTTCGAGGGTTGCCTGCCACACGTGCCGAGGAAATCCTGCTATTTCCGGGAAATGTACCGGGTATTGCTCTTGACCTTGCCCCGGATGAGATTGGTGTAATTTTGTTAGGAGATGATCCCGCAATCAAAGCAGGTGAAACCGTCAAACGCACGGGGCGCATTGCCGATACACCTGTGGGTGATGCCTTGCTAGGCAGGGTTATTGATGCCACGGGCAGAGTACTGGATGGTGGTTCACCGCTAGACATTCATACACGCTTGCCCATGGAGCGGGAAGCGCCCGCCATCATGGATCGAGCGCCCGTTACGGTTCCACTGCAAACGGGTATCAAATCCATCGATGCGCTGATCCCTATTGGCCGTGGTCAGCGTGAATTGATCGTGGGTGATCGCCAGACTGGAAAGACCTCTGTCGCCGTCGATACCATCATTAATCAACGAGACACGGGGGTGATCTGTATTTATTGTGCCATCGGACAACGTGGCACAGCAGTGGCGCGTGTAGTCGATACACTGCGTGATGCAGGCGTACTGGAGCAGACCATCGTGGTCGTAACGTCCGGTGAAGACCCTCCTGGATTGCAGTATATGACGCCCTACGCGGCAACCAGCATGGCCGAATGGTTTCGTGACAAAGGCAAGGATGTGTTGATTGTCTATGATGACCTGATCCGCCATGCACGTGCCTACCGTGAACTCTCATTGTTGTTAAGACGCCCACCGGGTCGTGAAGCATTTCCGGGGGATATTTTTTACATTCATTCTCGTCTACTGGAGCGATCCGCACCCCTTATTAAAGCACTTGGCGGTGGCTCAATAACCGCCTTGCCTATCATAGAAACCCAGGCAGAGGATTTGTCTGCCTACATCCCAACCAATCTGATCTCCATTACAGATGGTCAGATCTATTTGTCACCCGTACAATTTCGCAAAGGGCTATTACCCGCCGTAGACATTGGTAAATCCGTCTCGCGTGTCGGTGGCAAGACTCAGTTACCTGCGTACCGGGTTGTGGCAGGTGATCTTCGCCTCGCTTATTCACAGTTTGAGGAGTTAGAAACCTTCGCCCGCTTCGCTACTCGTCTGGACAAGGGCAGTCAGGCTGCCATTGCGCGTGGGCAGCGAGTTCGTGAAGTGCTAAAACAGCCTGAACACCAGCCACTCACAGTCACTGAGCAAATCGCCATGCTCAAGGCGGTAACTGAAGGGCTACTTGATGGTCTTGAAGTGGATCAGATTGAAACAGTATTACAACCTATCCGCAAGGCGGTGAAAGAACATCTGGGATTGATTGCAAGAAAAATTGAATCCGCCGAAAAACTCTCTGACGAAGATTGGCAACAATTCGTGCTGGTGCTTAAAACAGTCCTCAATCCATTTGCACCCACCCCAGAGAACAGAGCAATTAAAAGTGAGTAATTGATGGAATCGCCTGAACGCTTGCAGCAACGCATTAAAAGCATAGGAGACCTTGATGATATTGTCGGTACCATGAAGGCACTGTCTGCAGCAAGCATCTATCAATATGAAAAAGCAGTGGCTTCCCTTGCTGATTACTGGCATACCGTGGAACTTGGTTTGCATATCGTGATGCGTGATAGTGAGGAGCAATCTGTGCAGCCACATCCCCCCAACGGACGCCTTGCTGCTGTAGTATTTGGCTCCGATCATGGTTTATGCGGTCGCTTCAATGAGGAGATAGTGGAATATACCCTGGAGCACATCAAGACTATTCCATCTGATTTCAAACCCAGAATATTATGTGTGGGAATGCGCGCTGCGGATAAACTGGAAATGGCCGGACAGCCAGTTGATAAGGTGCTTAATCTGCCAGGTGCCGCCAATCAGATCGGAACCACGATACAAGACATACTGTTACACATCGATCGCTGGCGTGAAGAGGGTGATCTTGAGCACCTTTATCTATTTCATAACCGCCCCAGTAGCCGTGCTACCTATCGTCCAACTAGATTTCACCTGTTACCTTTGCATCTGTCGCATTTTCAACACCTGGAAGAAAAAGCCTGGCCCGGTTCTAGCCTGCCTACCTATACCATGGACAGGGACACATTACTCTCGTCGCTCCTGCATCAATATTTTTTTATTTCCTTATTCCGCGCCTGTGCCGAATCACAGTCTGCGGAACACGGTAGCCGTTTGACAGCCATGCAAGCGGCCGAAAAAAATCTGGATGAAAACAGGGAAGACTTGATAGGGCAATATCGGCGTGTACGTCAGGAAATGATCACCACCGAATTACTGGATGTTGTAGCAGGGTTTGAGGCTGTATCAAACGAAAAACTTTAGACTGGACGAGGTAGTACAAGCAAATACCAGAATATGTAGTATCCACAGCCGCCTTACGTTTAATACCGACTAACTTAGCTCGACATTATGAGTTATCGTTTTCCATATGAAAGATTCAACAAATTGATTAATATGAAATGTTCTAGGTTGGTTTAATTAAACACATTAATTAAACCAACCTAGAACAGACTTAAATACTGTAAA
>CBDTVF010000329.1:0-4062 GCA_965363775.1 uncultured Gammaproteobacteria bacterium | reverse complement strand
TCACAGCGAGGTACCCACCGGCAATCTGGAAGAAGCCAGTATGCTAAATGAGCAACGCGAGGTCATCCGTGACTATTCCAGCCAGAAGTGGCGCGGCGCCTCAAAACTCGAGGCCCTGTCCATGTCCAAAAAAGCCATGCGCAGCAAACCCGACTTCAGACGTGAACGCAGCAAGAGCAGATGGACCGATTTTAAACCGGAGTAACAACCAATATTGCCCCAGGGGGACCAAGCCCGGCTTCGGCCGGGCTTTCTTGTGGGGTGTTTTCTTCAAATCATGGTTTCTATGAAGCTGAACCTTTGGGCATGCTTGTTTCGTCCTGGCTACAGCCCAACATATTGATATCATTAACTCTGTCAGGGTAGATATCAACAAGTTGATCACGGCTGCCACCCTTAAACATATCATCCGTAAATCCGGGTGCCAGCGTACATCCATATAGCGAGTATCTTCCTCCGGCCAGCATATGCCCGGCCTGCCAAACACCTGCTGGAACAACAAACTGCACATGCTGTCCCGTTAACGGGTCGTTGCCCATAATCACATCTTTGCTTGACCCGTCCGGGTACAACAACACGAGTCGAAGCGGATCTCCTCCGTAAAAGTGCCAGACCTCATCAACAGGTAGTTTATGAAACAATGAAACGCTACGAGGTTCGTCGCAATACAGGGCGATAATGGCCGTACCACAGGGTTTACCACCACTGGATTCCCGGGTTGAGCGGTAAGTGCGTATAAACAAGGTTTGTTCAACTGGCAACGGTTCGAGATTGTAGTGCTCAATTAGTGCTCTTACTTCGGGTTGCATCAATCACCTCATATTATTGTTAACTGATCCCAAATAGCATCAAGCAAGCCTTGTGTTTGCTCACTGACACGTATGCTGGCGCGGGCTGCCTGACCCTCCGGGTCTTCTGCCAGTTGCATAAAATTCTGTAGCATATGAACAACCTGGGGTTGATGACCTGGCGTGGCAATCGCCTTGAATTCTGTTGGGTTTACAATACCTGAACGCTGGATGAAACCAACTGGATAGCCAGGAATGTTCATGCCAAATCCATCAGCCCAGTCAAGAACGAAGTCATCGAGACTGATCATGCCCTGCTGTCCAAATAGTTTGAGATCCATTGCACAGGAACCGGTGTTATAACCGGCATCCCAGGTAGATGTGCAGCCATCGGAAAGCAATAGTACTCCCGCACTACGAATATAGGCACCGGAAACGTCATCCCGCTGTACATAACCGCTGCCACTGACAAGGCGCGAAACTGGTGTTGCGAATTCAGCAATTGCCCGCATGGAATACCACGCCATATCACCAAATGCGCCGGTGGGCTCCTTTTCCGGATCAAAGCGGATATTGCTTCTATCCATAGAAGGGAAAAAGAAGGACGTGTTAATTGCCTGTACCTTACCAATACGTTCTTCAAGTTCTTGCTTGAGCTGCCGGGTGCGAGGATGGTGAGCGAAATGAGTGGCATCCATGAAGGAAACGCCATTTACATCACAGGCTTGGGTAATTTTTTGTAAGGAAGCGAGGCTGGCAAAGGGTTTTTCAGCAAGGATATGCTTCTTATTTCGCGCAGCTGCAATACAGATTTCCTCCCGTACGGAAGTTGGGGTTGCCACGTACACGGCATCGAGACCATCCCAGGCAATCAGGTCATTCCAGGATTCAAAAACCTGCATGCCACCGTGTTTGTCAGCGAACGCTTTGGCGCTCTCGTGACGCCGACTGGCAACCGCAACCAGGCTACCCTCGGTTTGCTTAATGGCGTGGGCAACGACATCGGCGATAAATCCTGTACCGACAATTCCGAATTTAATCCTGGGTTCCATTTACCTGATTCTCCCTTTAGATTGGTAACTTAGACCGGGACAGTTGCAAAAGCAAACGGGGAGCCGTCATGGTCAATATCATGGCTCGTACTTAACGGGGACAAAGGAGTACTTAGGACAACACCCGGTATGAGTCGTCAACCACGTTGAACAGAATCCGATGGAATGACCCGGCTGCAGAATCCCTGCAAGCATCTATACTGGTAAAACATGACATCGACAATTCTGTGGCAATTGGGAGAGTGATTGCCCTGATCGCCATCTTTGTTGCTACGCCCGACAGCGAATGAAGACGCATTGACTCATTTTCCAGGTCTGATTCAGGGTAATGCCTGGACCTCGACCGTTGTCGTCTCACCTCGAAAAACCGGGTAACCCAGGCCAACCCACCCCTGGATTCCTTCCCACAACACTGCGGTGTTTTCGAACCCCCGGGATTTAAGCCTTCGGTTGACTAATTCGGCCGCCGCTCGCGGACATTCGCAGTAAGTGACAATCCAGGTGCCGTCTGTGGGCAGGTTGGCGGCGACTTGCTCGAAATTTTCAAAATAATATGGCACAGGGACAGAACCTTCGATGTTGACCATCTGCCAGTACGACATGACACGTGTGTCCAGAATCACCATGCGACGCTTCTCCAGCAAAGCCTGGTGCAAGTCAGCGGACATGACGTACAAGTCGTCTTTCAATTCAAACTGCGGAGCATCGGAACCCGGGTTGATGACATATTCGCCAACTTCCGGTGGTGCGCGATAAACCGGTTTTTTAACCGCCCAACCGGTCGCACGGCTACGAAGAAATGCTGTCAGCGCGTCAATCTCATTAACACGCAGCTTTTCACCATACGCCTTCATATCAGTGCCATCACGACCATTTTCGATAGCATAGCGTAGAAACTTGTCTTCGGTTAACGACAGCATGGCAGAGTTCCCAAGCGCTGTGCCGGTAACACCTTCACCCTCTTTTCCATGGCATTCCACACATTCTTGCACATATAACTTTGCACCCAAGGCCACATCACCCGTAACGGGCTCGGAGTCCAGATCAACCTGCTCTGTCACACCCGACTCCTGCCGGACCCAATACAACAGCTGAATGATCTCATCTTTGCTCATGGGACCACCCACTTCATCAATAAAACCAGCCATCGGTGTTCCCAGCCGTCCATAGGACACGGTCAGATAGATATTGTGCGGGAAACCGGTTTTCATCAACGACTCGGAGCGCAGGGAAGGCGCGTGGTCATTGGCATGACCTTCACGCTCGGGGCCATGGCAAAGTGCGCAATATTTTGCGTAGTTACCGGCCGCTACAGCCATGTCTTCAGCGCTCTCACCAAAGGAATGGGCCATATCAGCAAATGCCAGCAGAGCGACAATCACCATACCTGCTATCAGATTTCTCATGTTTTTCCCTCTTTATCTACAGTTTCCATGACAGAAAGTATAAACCAACTTTTTCACGTTTAATGGAGGAGTCCCGGTCTCAGAACCGCGGTTTTACACCTGGCACCGAGGATAGAACCTGTTGAAACCGCATCAGGAAAATATCGCTTTACTTGTAACCCGCTGCCTGGAGCGAAAACAGGTTTGCATAGTGGCCACCAAGCTCCATCAAATCTTCATGGCTGCCACGTTCAATAACCCTGCCGTTTTCAATAACGATGATCTGACTGGCCATACGCACGGTAGAAAAGCGGTGTGATATCAGTATGGCGATGCGGTTTTGGGTCAGTTTGCGGAAATGCTCAAATATTTTCGCCTCAGCGGCGGCATCCATGGCTGCCGTGGGCTCATCCAGAACCAGGATATCCGCGTCGGTGCGCATGAAGGCACGTGATAAAGCGATCTTTTGCCATTGACCACCGGATAGCTCCTGCCCGTCTTTGAACCATTTGCCGAGTTGTGTATCGTAGCCGGAGGGCAGGTCCTTGATGAAGGCATCGGCCATACCTTTCTGCGCTGCGTCTTTCCAGCGTTTTTGGTCTTCGAAGTGATTCACGTCACCGGTCCCGATATTTTCCCCAACCAGGAACTGATAACGTGAGAAATCCTGAAAAATCACACCAATACGCTGCCTCAGGGCGTTTTCGTCCCAGTTTTTGAGATCCATTCCATCCAGCAGGATTCGACCCTTATCGGGTGAGTACAAACGTGTCAGCAATTTGATCAGGGTGGTTTTACCGGAGCCATTTTCTCCCACCAACGCCAGTGATTCACCGG
>CBDTVF010000328.1:0-4064 GCA_965363775.1 uncultured Gammaproteobacteria bacterium | reverse complement strand
TCCTGGTAGTGAGACTCAAGACTTTGAGCGTGTGATTCAAGATTTTTGTAGTCTGATTTAAGATTCTGGTGGTGTAATTCCAGGTCGTCGTAGTTTGTTCCAAGCTGTATGTGATCTGCTTCCAGTAAATGGTATTGATTGTTCCTGATATCCAGGTCCGCCTGTCTTTCTGCAACCATCTCCTGCAGGTTTTCAATATCAACTTTAAGCAGTGAAACCCATTTTATGCGTTGTTTTTGTTCCAGTTTTAGATGTCTGCCTGTTTCCAACGCCCATTCAGTTCTTTTTTCGACTTCCCTTTGCAAGGTTTTTCCCTGCTTCAAGGCTTGTTGCAGTTCAACGTCGGTCATTGAGCGCTGATAATCTGCCACAGCTTGCTGGGTCTGGGCCGGTTTGGCCTCAGTGGGTATCAATGGATGGCTTTTGCCAGACAGGGGACACAGTCTGTTATAGGCCTTGAGCATGTCTTCCAGCGTAACAGCCTTGATCTCCGGCAATTTCGCCCTGACAGTTTCGATTTGATCGGGCGAATTACATAAAGCAATGACCTGCTTAACAAGGGCCTGTGAATCGGCATCGATCAACCAGCCGGTTTCACCATGTTCTATCCGGTTCGGGAAATTCCCCAGGCGTGTTGCAATCGTCGGGATATGCAGTTGCTGCAATTCGGAGAGTGTAAAACTGAAGGTTTCCGGTACAACGGATAAAAGTGCGGCAAAATCAGGGCCGATGGTCGTTAGTATTGACGTCAGCTGATCGCGCTCATATTCAGGAATGACGTCCACGCCGGCCATACCAAAGAATGTTTCACCGGATTTCCCTGTCCCCAGCAGGTATACCTGCACATGTTTGGCTAATTCAGGTAGTGCGCGGGCTAACAGTTGTTGCCCTTTGCCCGTTTGCATACGCCCGGGAATGACCATGCGTAAACGGCCGTCCTTACGTGGTCTGGGCAAAATTGCCCGCAGGTCTTGTAATACGGGAAAGCCGTGGGGGATGACCTGTGCAGCCAGGGTTTTAAACACGGGTGCAAGCTGACTTTGTAATTCCAATACCGATTGTCCGGGAGCTGCAATTTTCACTTTGAATTCGTTGATCGCCTGCAGGTAAGCAGCACGTATCCGTGACCAGGATTGTGCATTCTTGTCCAGGAATTCCCGGTCTTTCCGGTGCTCAGACAAAGCCAGCTCCAGATCTGGAGAACCTGCGCTCCGAAGATAGGGTTGCGGATTTACACTGAGTAGCGGCCAGGCCGGAAAATTATCATGCAGGATTTGTAAAGTGGGTAAGCCACTGCGTAAAACATCAAGGCTATGACCCACCAGCGAAGACACAAATACCCGGCCGATACCATACCGGCTGTAGATCTCAGACAGGATCATTCGATAACTGTCGTGGCTATCGGAAATGGACTCGACAGGCGGGTTCAGCCACCAGCTGGCGACTGGACAGCGTAATTCATTGCCCAGGTACAGACACATTCTCTGGCCGTAACCACGGCCGCTTTGAGGTGCTTCCGAGCGCAACTGAAAATGCCGGTGTTCACTGTCTGTTTCGATAAAAGATTTTAGCCACTGGGCAACACCACCACCCCAGCTGTGGGTGATATGTAATGTGGCTGGTGTATTTTTCTCCGGGTTTGGTGGCAGAGACGGAATATCAGCGTTGAACCAGTCCTGCAACCTCGCGCTCAGCTCACTGAATGGTGGTGGATATGCTGTTTCGTACGTCTCCAGTTTTAGTGTCCTGAAGACCTTGTGATCCGGGTCATGCAGAAATAAATGGTCGGCCGCTTTGAGTGCGCCACCGGCAGCCGCCAGCTGTTGCATCAGTGTGCCGTTCGAACCGCCGGCAGATAGCAGGGCAACGAGATCCGCAGACAGCATCACAATATGGTCGGTCCAGACGGTCAAAGTATGTAATTGCCCCGGTGCCAGCAGGTTTACGAGCCCGGCATAGTTGATTTTTGAAGCGTGTAAAGGGGCTTGTAAACCGGCAAACGGGTTGACGGCATTATTTGCGTTCGAAAGCAGGGTCAGGGCCAGGGGCTGATTTGCCTGGTCCAGCAGTCCCGTCATATTATTTAACAGTGTTTTTGATGGCTGCAAGCCGGCGCGCAGGAATAGAACAGGTCTGCCAGGAAAAAGACCGGCCAGTTCTGCAATCAACAGGCCGGGCTGGTCATAGCCATTGTCGGTTTTTGTCAAACCTTCATTATCCAGACGGCTGCAAACAGGCAAACCCAGCTTCAACAAGTCCTTATTCGCGCTTTTTCCATTGGCCTCACGGCCCCTGGCATGGACGTAAATAACGGGTTTTGCAGATGAAATGTTGGTCATTTTTTTATCAGTCATTTAATTTGCCGCGAAACTGCCGTGTTTCGCTGAAAGCTGCCGACTCTTTTTGAATATTTAGGTGTAAATGCCAGTTTAATGCCTGACAAGCGGATTATACCAAGACAAAACGCGGTCATTATGGATAATGGTCAGGTTGATGTCATCCGCTATATGAATCTCAGGAATAAATGGCCAGTAAAGCAAGAAAAACCCAGTCCAAAAAGCGCAAGCCGGCAGGCAAGAAAGACACGGGTAAAAAAACCGGTTTGTTCCGGCGTTTATTCCGCTTGCTGATGTTGATGCTGGGTGTGGGTATTGGTCTCAGCGTACCCTGGATCATCTGGCTGGACATGCAGGTTCGTGACGAATTTGAAGGACGGATCTGGGAGGTGCCCAGCCGGGTTTATGCTCGTCCACTAAGCCTGTACAGCGGCAAACAGATTTCAAAAGATGTCCTGCTGGCAGAGCTGAAGGCCTCGGGTTATCGAAATCTGAAACAGGTATCCACCCCGGGCACCTACTCGGTTAATGGAAACCGTTTTAAAATCAATCGTCGTGCATTCACATTCGATGACGGTGCAGAGTCATCCAGTCGGTTTGATCTGCGGCTGACCAATAACGCCATCTCGGCACTGACAAACGTACCCGGGCCCGGGGATGCAGGTCTGGTTCGCCTGGATCCGGCTGAGATCGCCTCGATTTATCCCCTGCATGACGAAGATCGCACGCTGGTGGCATTGAAGGATGCACCCGAGTTGCTGATAACCGGCTTGCAGGCGGTGGAGGACCGGCAGTTCAAACATCATCATGGTGTGTCCTTACGCAGTATTGCGCGTGCTTTTGTCGCCAATGCAAAAGCGGGTAAAGCGGTGCAGGGTGGTAGTACCCTGACCCAGCAGTTGGTTAAAAACTACTTTCTGAGTAGCGAAAGAACCCTGGCACGCAAGGCCAACGAGGCCATCATGGCCCTGTTACTGGAGTGGCACTACGACAAAGCGCAGATCCTCGAAGCCTATATCAATGAGATTTTCCTTGGTCAGCAGGGTAAGCATGCTATTCATGGGTTTGGCCGGGCCAGCGAGTTTTACTTCGACCGCTCCTTGCAGGATCTCGAACCCCAACAGATTGCCCTGTTGGTGGGTATGGTTCGTGGTGCGTCTCTTTACAACCCGAGGCGAAACCCCGAGCGTGCATTGCAACGCCGGAACCAGGTACTGGACATCTTTGAACTCACCGGTTTGATGAGCGACAGCGAAGTCAAATCTGCAAAGACCCGTCCGCTGGGTGTTATTGACAAACCCCGTTCGGGCGGTAGCCGTTATCCCGCATTTGTGGACCTGGTGCGTCGCCAGTTGAAGCGCGATTACCGTGCATCTGATTTGAGTTCCGAAGGTCTTAGAATATTTACGACCCTGGCACCTGCGGAACAGGAATATGCCCAGCTTGCAGTCAGCAAAGGACTGGATGACCTGAAACAACGCGGCTTACCGGCAGATTTACAGGCTGCACTGGTTCTGGCCGATGTTGCCAGCGGTGAAGTCCGGGCCCTTGTGGGTGATCGCGTCGAATCTCGCAATTATTTCAATCGTGCACTGGATGCGCGTCGGCAAATCGGCTCGGTTATCAAACCATTGGTTTATCTGCTGGCCCTGGAACATGCCGATGACTACAACCTGATTACGACCGTGAAGGATGAGCCGATTTCTTTACGACAACCGGGCGGAAGCT
>CBDTVF010000327.1:0-4069 GCA_965363775.1 uncultured Gammaproteobacteria bacterium | reverse complement strand
TCCGGTTGCCCCAAACGTGTCTCAACCACCCTGACTGCCGTCGCCTGACCTTTGTCCTCAACAATTTCCAATGGCTGTACATTGAAGCGGAACTGCACACCCTCTTCGATGGCATTGCCCACTTCATTCTGTGAACCGGGCATGTTCTCACGGTCACGGCGGTACAGGCAAAATACCTCACTCGCACCCTGTCGAATTGCCGTACGCACACAGTCCATCGCCGTATCACCACCACCGAGTACCACCACACGTTGGTCATTCAGATCAATGAATTCATCTTCACCCAGGGGCATATCGAGCAGTGACTTGGTATTGCCGATCAGGTAGTCCAAAGCCCGGTAGACGCCGTTTGAATTCTCACCCGGCATGCCACCCTTCATGGATGTATAGGTGCCCAGAACACCTCTGCATCACCTTGCAATCGCCTGGTGTTTAAAAAACCCTCATGTCTCTACGGTAATTTTGGGTGCCTCTAAACTGGCCCAGTTAGAAGACAACTTAAAAGCGCTGGATGTGCTTGAGCAGTTGGACGACGAGGTCATGGATGCGATTGACGCTATCGTCAACAATAAGCCGGCCGAACCGCGTGACTGGACGGTGAACTATATCCCACACGGCAGTTTAATAGGTAAAAAATAGCTATTAGAATTAAATGAGTGAACGCTAAGGGGTCGTATATGGGCCCCTTAACTTTCCCCTGCTGTTATAAAACTTGATACTTCATCAATTTATTCAACCAAGATAGCAAATGGATTGCTATCGTAATTTTTAAGGACTTAATTCAAAAAACTACAAATATTTTTGTAACCTTTTGCGTTGCCAAACGTATTAAGTGCCTAGTAAGGGGCCTGCTAGTTAACGGCCCAGTCCAAAGAGATAAATCGCGCCAAATGGATTGAATTTTTGTTCAACATTTGTCGTTTCGGATATTCACAGAGCCTAAAATTGCATTTCGATGAATGCAGCGTATGCTTTAATAGTATCTTTAAGTCTCGATGATTTCTAACGAATAGAAAGTAACCAGGGAGTTGTTCTAATGCTTAGATTGTTGCTCAATGCCAGTTGTGCTGGTGTGATTTTAGTTGCTGTCATGTTCAGTGGCACATGTTTCGCCGCGGATGCCTTAGCCGTAGAGGCAGACTTTGAAGTTACAGCGTCCCAGCGTGAGATAAACGAAGGCGATGTCGTGGAGTTTGACATCATCAATAAGCAATACATCGATTCCTCATCACGATCTATTTTCGATCTCGAGGCAGATCTGTCGTCTGTGGAATGGGATTTTGGTTCCGGGGAATCGAGTGATACGGCGTTTGGGCTTTACAACATAAAAAACCGGTTTCTACAGGACTCGGCTCAACCCAAAGTTGTGAAGGTCGTGCACCAGAACACCAGTCGGCAAGTTTCGATCAAGGTAAACAATGTTGCCCCAGCCGTACTTGGCGTCTCGTTTACCAAACCTGCAGTCAAGGGCACACCTGTTGTATTTCAAGCGATTGCCAAGGACCCCGGGATTGAAGATACCTTGGTTTATAAATGGACGTTTGGTGATCTTAGGACGGCCACGGGTCGGGTGGTCAGGCATACCTACGCAAACGACGGCAGATATGAAGTCAAGCTGACTGTCAGCGATGAGCACGAAACCAGAGGCGGCACATTTTCTGTACAGGTGGGGGATAAGCTATTTGTGCCCGGCGAATTGGCAGTTAACGGTGATATCACGGTTAATGGTGCTGAGATCGACGGCGCCATTTTGGTGGGGTCTACAGCCGACCCTACTAATCCCTCGGCGGGTGGAGTGTGCCAGGTGCGCCTGGAGTTTCGTTCTTCTAAGCACGATACCGCTTTCACCTTAACCGGTCTTTTCAACTCGGGGCTGGCGCCGGGGCATTACAATATCGGCAAGACTACCGAATGGTCGGGTCAACACAAAAACGATGCGGCTGCGGTAGGGACGTTTTTTGCCGATTGGTCAGCACCCAGCGCCTTGGAGTATCGTAATTTCGGTGGCCGCAGAGTTGGCGGGCCTTTCTGGTCGAACGGTGGTCGGGTCACGATTACCCAATTTGACGGCGAGACTGTAGCTCTTAATTTTGAAGCGTCACTCACAGAAAATATCCCTGGCACCTATGATCCAAGAAAGGTAAATGTGATCGGTGGCGTGACCACGTCGCTCAGTACTGGCGACGTGAGTAATGTAACGCAAGATACGACCCTTGGAGAGGCCGGTATACAATTTAGCCCACCCGGGCGCAATATGGCTGGATTGAACCTGAAGGCTTATTTCTGTGGCGGTGAAGAGCCGCAGGACTTTGAACTGGTTTCAACTCTGCCAAGTGCGAATGAGACCAATGCTGAGTTTCAGGATACCACCATCGAAGCGACCTTCACTCAAGCGGTAGACCCTGACAGTCTCGCTGATAATGCCTTTGTAAAAGTGCGCACAAGCGATGGCTATCTCGACGTACCTGGTGGATGGCGGATCTCTCCCAAAAACCGGAATACGGCCCACTTTGTTCCTCAGGCGACCCTGCTGCCAGGGGTAGTTCACTGTGTGATTCTGGATGTGGGTGCGGATGGGATCCGAAGCTTTGGTGGTAATACCTTGGCTGGCTCAGCACAACCCAGGTTCTCGCCTAAAATGGCACCCGCCTGCGACAATGCGGATGGGGGTGATGGCAGTGATACACGTCAATTTGCGTTTTCAACCCAGGTAGAGTTAACAAGTGCGTGGGTTGATTTCTATCAGGCGTCACTCGCTGGGGGTAGTGTCAAACTTGTGCCAGGCAAACCTACGATAGCTCGAGTTTACCCCTATTGGCGGCCCCGATCTGACAGTACGCATCCTGCTGCTCAGGTAACAGAATTTTCTGCCAACGTATTCGTTAATCGCGACCGACAACAATTTTTACCTATGCAGCGCGCCGTGATTAAGCGGCCGGATCTATTCACGGAAGATGATAGACGCAAGGCTAAAAACAGTGTGAATTTAACGGGTAATGCACCGACGGGCAGCGAGGCTGCACCTGCGTTTGCGGTCATTAAGCCGTTAGCAAACAACGGTGCACCGGTTCGCTCGGCCTTCCCGGGGGCCGTCAGTGAGGTCAATCTATGGCCAAATGCGAACTTGGAAAAATTTAAAATAAATACCGTGGGGGCGCAAGGCGTTTGTCCTGCTGGAGAGGTTTCGGATACCTGTAATTGGAATCAAGAACTCCAATTAGAGTCTATACTTGATCAAATAAATTCACTCTTTGACCCTGCTGTTCGTTTTGTCTCAGAGAACTTGCCGGTGGTCAGGGTTAGCAGTTCAACAGATTTCAGCGCATTGCCTTGCAGCGATGGTTTCGAGGAAGGTGTGTGCATGGAGAATGGTCAATACAAAATTCAACCACAGGGACCTTTGGAGGAGCGGCCAGCTAACGTGGCGCGGCGACTGGCTCAAATGGTCGTGGACAGTGACAAGTTGGCACACTTAACCGTTGCATTTGTGGCACCGGGGCTACTGCCAGACCCCGACAATGAACCCGTTCATATGTATGTTTTTGACTATCCCATGTCACCAGTCATACTCGCCCAAGCCGGTCGGGCGAATGCCTTCGAACTGGGAACCTTTATTGTGGCATCCGTCCTGGGTAATTCTAACGGCTGTCACCATTTTGCTGCTACCGAGGATTGCGAACGCCCATCTGCTGAAGGTTTCCGGGAATCGACCAGAGAAGATCACCCGTGGACGGTTCAAGGCTATCGGTTGTCGAACATTCAAGATGAATGGGAAGATTATTTGGAAGTGGTGGGCCCAATAGCGAACAAGCATCACGCGGAGGGCAACGAAGAAAGCGAACAGCTGATTCCACTCCTGAGATCTGGTGAACGAAACATGACCAACAGTTTCATTTCGGCTTACAACTACAAGAGGCTGTTCGCGCCAATCGCCAATCGCACTCGGCTGTACAATGAGGATCATCCATAAACGGCGCCAAGGCCATAGCACTGTTTCTCTAAACCGTGGTCTGGAGCGTATAAGTAGTTTAAACGCTATATTGCCAGAAAACTCAAAGTACTGAACGGC
>CBDTVF010000326.1:0-4077 GCA_965363775.1 uncultured Gammaproteobacteria bacterium | reverse complement strand
GGTTCGACTCGTGCGGGCAGGGCGGTTGCCCAAGGCTCAGCCAATACCGTCAAAAGGGTTGCGCAGGAATTGGGTGGTAAATCTCCCAATATCATCCTTGATGATGACGGTCTGGAGAAGGCTGTCAAACGTGATGTCCAGGTCATGATGAGCAATACCGGTCAATCCTGTAACGCACCCAGTCGTATGCTGGTGCCGGCCAACCGGTTGGATGAGGTCAAGGATATTGCCATCCGTACTGCAGAATCCATAGTCGTTGGCGATCCGCTGGACAGCAATACAACGATGGGACCGCTGGTATCTGAACTGCAATGGAATAAGGTCCAGGGATTGATCAACAAGGGTATGGAAGAAGGCTGCGAAGTCATTATTGGTGGGCCCGGTAAGCCCGAAGGCCTGGAGACCGGCTACTATGCCAGGCCGACTATTTTCGCCGGTGTCAGTAATGATAAAACCATAGCTGTCGAAGAAATTTTCGGTCCGGTTTTTGCAATTATGACCTATGAAGACCTGGATCAGGCCATCGATATTGCCAACGATACGGTCTACGGTCTTTCCGCCTATGTCTCCTCAACCGACATCGACAGTGCCAATGCCGTGGCCCGCAGGTTGCGTGCCGGCAATGTTCATATCAACGGTAAATGGGGTACCAAACCGACACCATTCGGCGGCTACAAACAATCCGGAAATGGTCGCGAAGGCGGTGTATTTGGCTTTGAAGACTTCCTGGAGATCAAGGCGGTGATGGGGTATTACCCTTAAAACCTCTTGTTAGAGCAAGCGTGACCAGAGTGGCCGTGTAATTAACATGGTCAGAAACATGGCCGCCGGTCCCCACTTCTTTTTACGGCGTAAAAACACAAACTGCGCCTTGATAAACGGTGCACTCAAAAAAGCATCGGCCAGTTCAACTGATTCACTGGCATTGACAGCTTTGAGCTCATCGCGCTCGCTTCCGCCACGAAAACTACGTTTTGCGCCGGACGTATTCCATTCCTGTGCAATCCGCTGGGCCTCTTGCCCAAGCTCTTCGTGTGGAGCGACCCATTGAATTAAACCTGCTTTGAGTGCGTCTTCGGCAGTTGGTCTCCATCCTTCCCTGCCCAGCATTCTTGTGGAACTCGATTCGCCTATGATACGCGCGAAGTGCACGCTCGAGCACCCCTCTGGAGGGATACCCAGCGCCGCAAAAGGCGTTGAGAAAGTAGCCTTTTCCGAGGCAATAATGCCATCACAAAGCGTTGCAGATGTGACACTGGCCCCGATGGCCGGCCCATTGATAGCTGCCAGTATTGGCTTGGGGAAATCCAGAAATGTCTCAAAAAGTGCCTGGTTGTTCGCCACTATCATCGCGTGCAATTTACGCGGATGTTCAAGGCGAGTTACTGCTGACAAATTGACTCCCGCGCAGTAATACGGATCTGCACCCGTCAATACCAGCACCCTGGTCTCGTCATCCCGGGCGGCGTCTCTGAATCCTTCTTTGAGTGCATCTATCATCTCCGCGGTCCAGCCATTGAGACGTTCGGGTGTGTTCATCGTGAGGGTGGTTACACCATCCTGTTTGCTTTGTTCCAGTATCATGTTGGCCATTATGCCACCATGCCTGTCTTGACAGGAACACTTACCCGGATCGATTATTTGTGCTCAGGTGTTCTTCATCCAAAAGAACCACTGTATGCCGGTCAAGTGAATGTCCATTTGAGTCAAGTTAGAACGGAATTGATCCGTTAACCTCTCTCCTCAATTAATGCGAGGAGAAATTATGATGTCTGTCCGCTTACCGTCTCTTGCCTTGGCTGCGTCTGCAGCAATGTTGTTTCAATCGTCCGTGTTTGCCGTTGAGACGCAATCAGGCTTGATGCCTGGCCAATCCCTGCCGGTTCTTGATATTCAGGTGGGTGGAGAGATTTATGTCAGCGACAGCAATATTATCAAGAGGCCCTGGAATTCGAAATGTTTTGACAGTAAAGGGAAAGTTCAGTTGGTGCAGTACGTATCAGCTAACTTTGGTGTTAGAGGCCAAAACAAATTATTTACCGATACCCTGGTCAAAAAGCACTTCAGTTCAGAACAAATGAGTACTACCGTCATCGTGAACATGGCAGATACGATGGAACTTGCCAAAGGCATGGTCCTCAAGAAAGTGGCCAAGAGCAAGGCCAAACACCAAACCATCGATTTTGTTATTGATGACAATGGTATCGGCATGCAGCGCTGGGGTATGAAAAACAAGAGTTTTGCCGTCATTGTTCTGGACGCCAACGGGAAAGTTTTGTTTGCCAAAGATGGCCCCCTATCTGAACTTGAAATAGAGAGCACGATTGAGCTGATTGAGAATCAGATGATCTAGGGTTGACACCACACAAGCTTGTTCCAGGTTATTTTCTGCCAACCAGGTTGGCCAGGTAACCGACGGCAAACACAACGAATGCGACCAGGCTTATCGGTGGCAATCCACCGTGCCAACCGGCGGGCGAGAGCCAGCCTTGTATACCCATAAAAAACAGGTGGACAGCGCTGAGCAGCATTGCAAACAGCAGGAACTTCCTGGAGGTGATGAACTGGATAAAGGCTTTGTCATCACGTAAGTGGGTCTGGAAACTCAGGTTATAACCCCACAGCACTACAAAAGACAAGACACCGCCCAGCATGCTCAAGCCTGAAAAGAGGGTCAGGCTGCCGTCGGCATCGAATAATTTGCCGTAAATGGCCGGTGAGAACAGCATGAAGCTCATTAGTGCATGAATCAACACCAGCAAAAATCCAGTCATTCCCAGGCTCTTACGGGCCGAAAGCCAGCTAGCCGGTACCGGTAAGCCAATATTTTTTAACGGGCCGAGGCTGAAATTCAATACCAGCAGCAAGAGCGCAGCCAGGGATATACCCTTGTTCAGGATAAAGAATGGAAATTCATTCCACGATACCGGTCCGACGATGTGATAGCGCAGGATGGCATAAGCGATGCACAGAGCGATGCTAAAGAAAATGATTCTGCCGGCGGCGTTTGGGTTTGCGGGTACGTTGGTATTCATAATGGGTTCCTTTTGCTGCATACCACCTTACATCACTGAAGACGAATGAGTTGGCTGCCTGGATGAAAGGCCTTCCAGGAGAACCAATACTCGTCTGAAATCGCGAGAATTTCCAAGTCTGAATTGATCAGCCCAGTTGTGTACTTGCCACGTACATCCCAAACCGTTCCACTGTGGCTGTCGGATAGTGTGCCGTCCGGATTGCCAGTCAAATCAACCTGCTTTCCTGACATTTGACTATCTTGTCAATGGTCTCAAAGCGGCGTGAGGCGAGCTCGGTTTCCTGGTTGAGGTGATACTGCAGCATCTGCTGCGCAAGATGCGGGCGGGTCCATAGTTCCATGGCCGTGTAGTGGGAAAATGGCCCCGGATCGGTCTGCACGCATGCACTACCAGATTTATTCAGATAGTTCCGCTAGATTTTCCGTCAGAGCTTTTTTATTGCCCTGAACATTCTTGGTTATGGATAAAGCAGAAAGGCCTATGACGATACTACAGACGACCAGCAGAAACAGCTTAAGTTGTTTGTTCATTGTTACACCCCTTGTGTCCTTTTTGCCGGAACGTCTTTTTCCCTTTGTCCCGGCGATATTCTTAACAGAGTAATATTATTATGACGGGATAGTGAAGAAATTGATCTAGAGCAAGTTAATAGCGGATTGGGTGATCAGGTTATGGAATAGTGAAGAATAAATTTACTGATTGAAACAAGGAGCAAATCATGAACACCAAATTACAAGCACTGGCCATTGAAGATAATGCAGTTGTTGATCACAGTTTCGACCGGATCCTTCCTGGTAAGGGTCATGAAGTCACCACGCTTGATGCGGTAAATGATGCAAAAATTCATGAAGCTCCGAAAAAAGAACGCTCGCTGGTCAAGAATATCGGCCTGTTTTTTGCCTCCCCCTTTATCGCGCTGGCTTATGTCATTGCATTACCATTTGTAGGCTTCTTCATGTTTTCCAAGCTGGCATTGGAAGCCAAGGCAAAGCGCGGGCACGCTAACGTTTGACAAATTCCAAATTTCGAATCAACCGGG
>CBDTVF010000325.1:0-4082 GCA_965363775.1 uncultured Gammaproteobacteria bacterium | reverse complement strand
AGTTCCTCATCCGATAGTTCCGAGAGGATAATGTCTTCGTCGTTGTCGTATTGGTCATTCATCTTTGTCCAGCCTTAACAGGTTGATGTTTCGCCGCAGTCTACCAGCGGCCACTTGCCTGGTTCATCAGGTCTCTTGGTAACAGGATCGGGAATTTCTCCCGTATTTTTGCGTCAATAGCCGGGTCGATATACTCGGGATAGTGACTGGATAAAATTGTTTTCACCCGCTGGCCAGCCTGCTGACGGATATCCGGTGAACCGGCGGCCATCCATTCCTCGGGTGTGCTCCGGTCTGCCAGGGCAGGGTATTCGTAGCCACTGCGCATCAGCTTAAGAGTTTGTTGATTTCTTAGGTAATGTCCCTCGCCATGAACCACTTGCTTTATCACATCGTATGACAAAGTATCTTGAGTGACCTCGATACCGCGTACGGTACGCATGACAGCACCGAGTAAATCATTGTCAATCACGAGGGATTCGAACGATAAGGCCATCAGACTTCCCAGCATGCCGCTGGACTCGGAGACGTTATTACAACCGCTTTGTGCTGCCAGGGTGATGGCCAGGGCTTTTTCGTAACCCGCCTGGTAATCGGGTAGCTTGGAATCTGTCATACCGGCCCCAACTGAGCTGGCCAGGCCATAGAAATTGACCATCTGGGCGGCACCGGCAGAGACGACGGCTTCCTCACCACTACCACCGCTGAATGCACCGGTACGAAGATCGGAGACAAATGGCCATGGCCCTAGCACGACCGGGTATCCGGGTTCGACCATGTCTATCATCAGCAAGCCGGCGATTGCCTCGGCTACGGATTGAACCACGGCACCGGCCAGTGCCGCTGGGGCCGTGGCGCCTGCCTGCGGCGCGACTATGACCCAGATGGGTGAGCCAAATTTGATCGACTCAACACAAACTTCACTGTTACTCCGACCATAGCGCAGTGGTGAAATGACCGGGCAACCACCCCCATTGCAGAAGGGTCTTTCATCAAAGGCCTTTTTACCGCCGGAGATCATGTAAAGCATTTCCAGCGTTGGTTGAACATGTGACGCGGAGGAAAATGTTAATTGGGTATGTTTGTTGGTTCCAGCGGCACTGACATAAGCCGAATTGATATCGCAGCTGAGTTGGTCTTCAATTTCTGCGGCGACCACCAGGCGCGAAAATGCATGGATATTATCCATTCTGTCTGTCAATCGGGCCGCGTCATAAAGATCAGCTAAAGTAGACTGACGATATTCGGACGCACCCACGTCCAGCATATTGACCGCTTCACCACCACCATAGGTATGCACACGGAGACCGCCGATTTCCATATCGTGTTTCGGATCCCGGGCCAGAAATTGCAGGTTTTTTGGCGTACTGGCAATCACATCTTCAACCAGTGCCTTTGGAAAGCACAAGCGCCCGTGTTCATTCATAAAACAACCGCGTTCAAGCGCACGTTCCTGGACAATGGGTATCGGATCGCCCATGCCAATGTTTTCGAGTACATCCAAAATGGTGCTGTGGATCTGCTTTTCATCAGATTCAGTGAGAGGCCGGTAACGACCGCCTGGCATACCCGGTCTGATGGCGGAAGCCACTGTGGGTTTATTCTGGCGGGATCTTCTTCCTTTACGCATTCTATTCACCTGTCAGCATGTTGACCAATTGCTTACCGCGTTTCACACAGATAATAAGTGTGCAACAATTTTTCCACAGTAGTCCTGCTTTGGATCAACTATTTCCTCATCTTTCATTTACGCGGCCTGTCAGCCCCAATTACAATAGGCCGAGTCATATAATTGCAGCTTACGATACTCGCCTTAAGTCAATAACCGCAAAGACTCTATCAAGAATCAAATGATCATTTAACACTGGAAAAACACAATGTTTAAAGCTCTGGGTTCGATAGTAATTTCCTTGCTTATATCCTTCCAGATACAGGCAGCTCAATTCCAAACACAACTCGAAGAGTCCGACTGGACCGAGTTAACCTCGTATGAACGTATGATGGACTATTTAGAGCCATTGGCGGGTTCTTCGTCAAAGATAAAGATGGAGTTTATCGGCACTTCTGTCTCGGGAAGGTCAATCCCTGCATTGTTCTTTTCGCTGGATGCTGTTTTCGCAAGCCAGCGTGAAACAAAGCCCGTGGTACTGATCGTCGTTCAGCATCATGGCAATGAGCCATCCGGCAAGGAAGCCGCCCTGATTGTGGCCCGGAGACTACTCAATAAAGATTCCGATCTGCTCAGCAATCTGGATTTGATTCTCGTTCCCCAGGTCAATCCGGATGGTTCAGAGGCAGGTGAGCGTCGTAACGCCAATGACATGGATCTGAACCGGAATCACGTCATGCTGAGTGAACCGGAGTCAAATGCCATTCACCAGTTGTTTTTGGATTGGATGCCTGAAGTGACCCTTGATGTTCACGAGTACAACGCTGTACTGACAAGATGGGTTGAGGCGGGTTATCTCAAAGACGCTGAGGAAATGTTAGGTGGTGTAACGAACCTGAATATTGACTCCGACATCATGGATTTCACCAGGAACGTGTTTATTCCCGAAACGGGTAAGGGTATTGAAGCAGATGGTTTTCGTTTCCACCGCTACATAGTGGGTTCACCCTTCGATGGAAACGTGGTGCGTTACAGTACGACGGCTATCAATGATGGCCGACAAAGTTTTGGTATCTACAACACCTTGTCGTTCATCATTGAAGGCAAACGCTATGGAAACCTCACCAATGAAATCGAGCGGCGCACAAGAGGCCAGGTTTCGGCCATCCTCAACTTTCTGGACACAAGTAACCGGCATGCCAGGGATATTTTGCCACTTGTGAAACAGGCGCGTACGAGAATGGTTGATCAGGGCGAAAGCCATATCCAAATGGAATATTTCCCGGATAAAGACAAATCTACGTTGAGTTTTCCGGTGTTTGATCTGAATAGCTGGACACACACCAACAAGGATCTTGTCAATTTCAAACCCCTGGTGAAAATTAAGAAGAGCGTCGATAAACCTGCTGCTTATAGTTTCGCTGGCAGTCAGACAAAATTGGTCGAGCTGCTGAAAAGACACCGATTTTCCATGTTCGTTCTGAAGGGTGATCAGCAGGTTGAAACCGAAACCTACCGTATCAAACATGTTACCGACGGGATTGATGAAGAAAAACATACTTATCTCGTTGATCTGGAAAAGACGGTTCAAAATGAGACCTTGAAAGCCGGCACAATCATTGTTCCGGTGGAAGGTGCCGCCTCGAATTTGATTCCATTGATACTGGAGCCCGAATCCACCTGGGGAATCGTAGCAACACGGGCCGCCGGTAAATACCGCTTTGACAGTTACCTGACCGAGGGCGAGTCATATCCTGTGAAACGGCTGACCTCGATCGACAAACTTGATACAGAAAAACTGAAATGAGTGTTGAAAAAATCAAACCGACTTTTATTCAGTCGCTAATACCGCTCATCGCAATCGCAGTGTTCCTGGGTATTGGATATGGTGTATTTCACCTGAATGCAGAGGTATTGTTGATCGCCGCTGCCGGGGTTGCCGGGATCATCGCCTTGCGTCTTGGCTACAACTACAAGGAGATCGAAGCCGGCATTATTGAGAGCATGATGAAGGGCATGCCCGCCATGTTGATCGTTATCGTGGTAGGCGCGTTGATCGGCTCCTGGATAGCTGCCGGAACCATTCCCATGCTCATATATTATGGGCTTGAACTGATCTCACCACAGTTCTTCCTGTTGACCGCATGTGTGGTTTCCAGTGTTATTTCCCTGGTGACCGGTACTTCATACGGCACGGTCGGAACCATTGGTGTGGCGTTTATCGGGATTGCAAATGGACTCAATATTCCGTTGGAGCAGGCGGCAGGTGCAGTCGTTGGCGGTGCTTACTTCGGGGACAAAATGTCACCGTTTTCCGATACGACCAACCTGGCACCAGTAGCTGCCCGTAGTAACTTGTTTGACCATATCCGGCATATGCTCTGGACCACCACACCGGCCTGGTTGGTGGGATTGCTGGTGTATTTTGTAATGGGTGTGATGTCCCAACAGGATCATATGTCCACCATGGAAC
>CBDTVF010000324.1:0-4123 GCA_965363775.1 uncultured Gammaproteobacteria bacterium | reverse complement strand
TAACGAGTTACCCACCCTACGTGACTATTGAATAATCCGCCCCGGCGCCCCCCTCCGAGTCGATTAACAATGGCACAATCCGGACACCAGAATTACATACAATGGTATTCTAAGAAAACTTTCGTTCGTGTGATTTCAGTGTGGACTGGACCTTGGCAAGCGCTTTGAGTATACGGTCGTGTATAGACGTTTCGCTGTCGTCATTTACCATCAGAGTTGCTGTATGCGCCGCACACAAGTTTTCCGCATCTTGCCATTGTTCGGCAAGTTCTTCGGCCCATTGATTGAAATCGTCAACTGCTCCTTCGCGCTTCTCCAGAACCTTGGAAAGTGTGGGGTGAAAACTCATCGCATCGGTCAAACCAAAAAACCGCATTAGCAAGGGCAGACGGATATACATCAGGGTGTCGTCAACGTGGATGGTTCGCGAGGCACGGTGATAGGCCAGGACCGATGAGAAATGCACGTTCTCATCGTCAGAGATGAAATCAACACCACGCGGTACAGAAAAATCAAGTTCCTGGGCAAACAGGCTGTGCAATTCAGGGTCTTCGGTACGCAGTGCTTGCCACTCCAATTCAGGAAGCTTTGACAGGTGGCGTGCAGTTCCATAATGCTTGGCATTTGGATATCGCTCATGCATTTTAGGTACGTGAATGGTATGGAATGGATGGAGATTTAAAACAGCTTCAACATCTTCGCCGGCGTTGGTTAATTCATCCACTTCCTTTCGGACCGCTCCACTAAGCGTGTACGAATCAAGAAAGACAAATTTGCCATTTTCACGCCTGATCAGTGACGCCTGTGTTCCTATGTCGATAATACCTGCTATTTTGAACGAGCCACGAATATTCCAGAACTCATCTGCGATTCGAAGTATTTTGATACCAATTCTCCAATCTTTTTGTGTGATTTGTGCTGGGAATTAGCAAAGAAGAACTTCTCTAAGTCGCATCACATCTGCAGGGGAAGTGGCATTATACACCTCGCGAATATGCCCATCCTGATCCAGTGAGATCTTACGCTTAAAGTCAGCGCGAACGTGCCGGTGGAGAATTTATCCCTATTGCGTGCTGCGAACCAGCCTGACATGGTTATAGATGCGGATGGCATCACCTTGCGGGCCACGACCCGTGGGGTAATCGGCCGGATCACCCGCCTTGGGATCACTTCGTTGTGCACCCGCACCGTGTACATCTACCCAGTTGTTGTTCATGTAGCCCATTGAGCGGCCAAAATTGACGTACACACCGGCCGAACCTGGATTTAATGTCCAGTTGCTATGGGTCGTGCCGGTCCAGTAGGCCGGATAATCGGTGGCACCTGCTTCGTTGACGATGCTGGTGGCATTGAATAAGGAGTCAATTGCAGCGGAACTACTCGTGCCGGGTGATCGGGTGTAATCAACCAGGCTTTGCAGTTCCTTGGCATTGGGGAGTCTCCAGTCGCTGTAACCCAGGTAGTTGGTGGTGTTTTGTTGATCAACCCAGGCCAGGGCTTGTTCCCAGTTCAATCCGTTCATGCTGTCCTGCTGTGGCCACATCAGGCCGGTTGCCTTTTCGGTTACGGTGCCGTCGTCGTTAGCCTCAAAGCCATTTTTTCCATACTGACTATTGCCACGTGTGCACATGACATAAAAGGTCTTATGCTGGCCTTGGAGACTGAGTCCGTAGCCTTTTATACGTCCATCGGCAAAATTTACCCCGAATAAGGTACCGATACCGTCGTTGGCGGTATTGGCAACATATGGGGTGTTGGAGGCGTACTGGGCGTCAATGATGCGCTCCCCGGCGTTGGTGTCACCGTAACCAAAATCGAAGTACGAAGTGTTGATGAAGGGAGTCAGACCAGCGGTATCAGTACCCTCATAACCGCTCGGGTCAGTACCGCTGAAATCAATCAGGGAATAAAGCTGTTTGATATCGGGAAGCCACCAGTCTGTATTCCCAGCGAGGTTCAGGTTGTCACAATAGGTTTGCGCTTCCGGGTATGTCAGTTTGTCGTCTGCGTCAATGTTGCTATCTTCATTGGTATCGGGGCTTTGTTGCCACATAAGTCCGGTTATGTTGTCTGACACCGTACCATTGCCGTTGTCAGTGTAATCGGGCGTATTGCCCATGTGCTGGGCATCCTGGCCGTAGAAGGCTGCACTGGAGGCAGGGCAGGTGACCATTGCATCTGTGTTGTCATAGCATTTTAGCTGACCGGTATCGACGATGGCGTACCCCTGTGCTTCACCGGTCACTTCATCGTGCCTGATTTGGTCAGCCAGGATCTGCAAGTCCTCGATGATATCGATGGGTGCAGTGCCCGTTTCGATCAGGTCCTCATCCTCATATGGGTCAACTGTCAGTTGATAGAACTGCTGAGCACCCGTGGATGATTCGATCAATTTGTACATGCCATCAGATACGGTCCATTCCTCGCCCGTATCGGTTGATTTTTCCGAATATTGAAAGAAACGTTCATGTTCAGTTTCTTCATTGTGCAAATTTGTAAATGAAATACTGTCGTGAACTTCGTCGACATTCACACCGGCGAGTGCGGCTATCGTGCTGAATAAATCGGTGGTATTGACCAGCGCGGTTTCACGTTCGCTGATGCGTGTAATACCGGGACCTGATATGAACAAGGGTACATTGACACCACCCTGGTACAGGGAGCCCTTGGCCTTGGTTCTTGAATAGGGACTCTGTGCAACCTGGCCCGGTGTGCCGTTATCTCCGACAAAAATAATGATAGTGTTAGCGCGTGTTTCGGCATCAAGTGAGTCCAGAAGACGACCAATTTCAGTGTCCATGGCTTCAATGGCTGCGAAATAATAAGGTAACGGGTTAGCGGCGATGTCCGACACGGTTCCCGACAGTTCTCTGCTGTGAAGGTCCTCAGGTGGGAGGTGGAACGGTGTATGTGGTGCGTTAAAGGCCAACCATAAAAACCAGGGATTTCCCTGCTCACCCGTCCATTCAACGGCCAGGTCCACCAATTTGCTGGTCACGTATGTTGTTTCATTGCTGCGTTGACCATTGGTGCTCAGCATCCAGTTTTCATAATCTTCAACACCACCACCCAAAACACCGGCGTAATAACCAATACCCAGATTCGAAGGATGATCCTGTCCTCCGGGCTGTTCGGCAAGGTGCCACTTGCCAATTACGGCATCAACATATTTTCCGGGCAGGTGTTGGTGAATAAACGATTGTAGTGATGTCTCCTGTTCCGACAAGACATCACTGGGAGCCAGAACCCTGGTTCGTGTTCCGTATTTTCCGGTCAGGATACCGGCGCGGGTTGGACTACAGGTCGGATTGGCCCATGCATTCTCAAATACCAATCCTTCTGCTGCAATTCGGTCAAGCGTGGGCGTAACTGGATGCTCTGCCGCAACTGTGTACTGGCTGGAAGCATCCAGACCGAGATCATCTGCAATAACGAGAAGTATGTTGGGCGGTTTTGCTTCTTCACACTCGGGGCTTCCCGGGCTGGTCAGACGTGTGAGTGTCTGTTTACCGTTACCAAAGTCGGCCAGGTCAGAGGAATAATCCAACTTACCGAACTCACAGCCCAGTTCAATAACCAGGCTTCCCCATGGCTTCATTTCTACCTGATCCGGATCGAAATCCGGCCCAAAGCGACCACCGTTGGTTATGTTTGCCTCTGATATCGTAACCGTGGTTCCGTCCTGTTCACCCAGACCGAAAAACCAGACCTGCCTACCCTCGCTGTCATAGCTGAACCAGAAAACCAGCACCCGAGCGTCGTTGAGGTGCTGAATGACCAGGCCCTCACCGTCGTGGGTTTGATCAAACCATGAGCCGCTTACAGGTGAGGGTAGTGAAACGGGTCCTTCACATTCCAGTCCTGCCAGCGTGCTTATGCGATTCAGATTCTGTGTGCCTGGAACATTGTCAACGGTGTAAGTAGCAGTGGCAGTCGAACAGTTTTCAAAGTTTAAAGAAAGTGTCCCGATATCACTGTATTCAACATCATCGGTATTAAACTCTGCGCCAAAAACCGGCCCGGTTGCAATCAGTAGCTCATCGAATACAGCGGTATCATTCTGAACCTCCCCAAGACCGATAAACCAACGTTGATCACCGGTTTCGTCGTAGGTGAACCAGTA
>CBDTVF010000323.1:0-4132 GCA_965363775.1 uncultured Gammaproteobacteria bacterium | reverse complement strand
ATCCGGCACAGCCAATACCGGACGGCGTTGTGCTGTCTTGGAATTCCAGTTGGGGATCATCATCGAGGCTGCCAGGTTCGCACTTTCTGCGTCGCTGGTAAAAAACCCCACATGATCCAACGACGCTGAAACGGGTAAAACCCCCGCCCGGCTCACCCGTTCATAGCTGGGTTTAAAACCCACAACCCCACAAAAGGCCGCCGGTCGATTGATGGAGCCGACAGTCTGTGTTCCCAGTGTCAATGCACATATCCCCGCGCCAACTGCTGCAGCAGAACCGCTGCTCGATCCACCTGGTGTATGTTCCGAATGATGCGGATTTACGGTTATTCCAGGCGCGAGATAGGCGAATTCAGCGCTTACCGTTTTACCCAGAATCAAGGCACCTGCATTTTTCAGACGGGTGACACACTCAGCTTCGGGGCCGTCAAACTCAGTGGCCGGTAGTTTACTGCCGGCACGTGTTTTAAAACCGTCAACATTGAAGATGTCTTTCACGCCGATCGGAATACCGAAAAGGAGCGGACGTTCCTGCGGGTTTGGATATCGTTCGAGCAGCAGCCTGGCTTCCTGACTTAAGCGGGCAAAGCGGTCCTCTTCGGCCAAAAAAGCCTTCACCAGGGGTTCACCTTGCTGGAACTGCTTTTCAAGCTTATCCAGATAGTCATTAAGATGAAGATCACCACTACGTAACAACTTGGCAGTTGCTGCAAGTGAGTTTACAGGTTCAGTCATAACATCAACCCACGGTGTGGAATTTCACTAATGCGAACTGGCGGGACCAATGGCTTTGAGGACCTCTCGGGTCAGATCCCAACGGTTAAACCCCTGCTTACCAAAGTCCAGACCACGCCGCACGATGACCGTATCGTGTGAGGGAATGATCACAACATATTGTCCCCGGTTGCCGGCGGTCGCATAGGCCGATTTCGGGACGTCATCACGGTCGTCTGGCACAAGCCAGAACTGACCGCCGTACATACGGCCGCGATGGGCTGTTGACGGTGCAGGTGTGCGTTCAAATTCAATCCACTCTTCCGAGATCAGACGCTCACCTTCCCAGACACCGCCTTGCTGGTAGAGCAAACCGAAGCGCGCGAGATCGCGTGCAGTGGTATACACCTGGCTGCTGAAGATAAAGTCCCCAAAACGGTCCGTGCTGACCAGGGTGTTGCGCATACCGATCCGGTCAAGCAACGCTTTGCGTGGAAAGGTGGCATAGGTTTCGGGGTCGCCAAGCGCCAGTTTCATCGCGTATACGGCGAGCAGGTTATCATAATTCTCGTAATCCCAGGTGGTGCCGGGTTCGCGGATCATCCCACGTCGACGGGCGCCTTCAACCGAACTCGCGCCGGCCCAGTAGGCAAGACCGGAACCTACCGCATATTCCATTCCAAAACTGTCGACCGGATACAGACCACTCGACATATTCAAAACATGCCGCAATGTGATGGCATTGCGTGGGTCATTAATCGGACCATCTACATCAGGCAGCCATTTAATACCCAATGGCGCATCAAGTTGCAGACGCCCCTCATCAACCAGCATACCGATCAGGGTCGATGCGATGCTCTTTGCCGTCGACCACGTGCGTGTACGCGTCATCATGTCGACACCGTCGGCATAACGTTCATGGATGATCTTACCCTTATGAACCACGATCAGGCTCAGGCTGTCCTGCTCAGGTGATTCGCGGTCGAAGACCCAGTCAGATGCTGCATTGAGTGCCACTTTATCAACGTTGGCAGGCAACGCTTGTTTCTCGACCTGATCACCCAATGGCCAGGGTGTTTTGGCCGGGTCGCCGGCGGGGTAGGCCAATTGGAGAACAGGCAGTGTGTCGATATCATCAAAGTCCTGATCAGGAGCCATGATGACGCAGCCAATACCATCACGAAACGCAGCACGCATCACCGGACCCGACTCCGGACCACCGATTGCGACGGCTTTCAGCTCATGATTGATCAGATACTCACCCCCGTCAGCACTACCGACCGGGTTCGACAGGTAGGCGAGTTCCTGCCTGAACACCTGCTCGAGTGTTCGCCCTGAGGTAAACAGGCCGTTACACATCAGGACCGCCTGCACACCGTTGCGGATCATCGTGCGATTTGCCGAGAAATAGTCGAAATCGTCGGTTTGTTGTGCCTGCACATTTAGAGTGCTCAGCAGGGTAAGCAGCATTACGATTCTTTTCATTATTGGGTCCCGTGAAGAGATCATTGGTAAATGCATATTAGCGTCAGTAGACTGGCGACAACAACCAAAACAGACTGGACTTATGAACCTGATTATCCACATTATGAAAATCCTGGTAGTGATTGTTTTTCTGCTGCTGGCTTCCTGTTCGCAGGAATCTGAGCAATCGGCGAATCTACCAGTCGACCGGCTTGCCGAGCGGGCACAGAAAGTCACGATAATCCGCGACGATTTCGGCGTGCCTCATATATACGCCAAAACAGATGCGGATGCCGTTTTTGGCCTGCTCTATGCCCAGGCCGAAGATGACTTTAAGCGTATCGAGCGCAACTACGTGTGGGCAACCGGTCGGCTGGCCGAGGTGGAAGGTGAACAGGCCATTTTCAGTGATTTAAGGGCGCGGCTTTTTATGACCGTCGCTGAGGCAAAAGCGGCCTACACCGGTGCACCAGACGGGCTGAAAGCATTGTGTGACGCCTTTGCAGACGGACTGAACTACTACCTGCAAACCCACCCCGATGTAGAACCAATGTTATTGACCCGGTTTGAGCCCTGGATGCCAATGTTTTTCTCGGAAGGTTCAATCGGTGGTGATATCGAAGGTATTCCGCTTGATGGGATCAAGGCTTTCTATGGTGAGAACCAGTCGCTGGAGTCACTCCCTGAGACACCGTCACAAGCCGATTTGCTTAAAGAACCGACCGGTTCCAACGGCTTTGCCATCGCGGGTGAATTGACCCGTTCCGGTGATGCCATGTTGCTTATCAACCCGCACACATCGTTCTATTTTCGCGGTGAGGTGCACGTGGTCAGTGAAGAGGGTCTGAATGCATACGGTGCCGTTACCTGGGGACAGTTTTTTGTCTACCAGGGTTTTAACGAGAATACCGGCTGGATGCACACATCGACCCATGTCGACTTTGTGGACGAGTTTATCGAGGAGGTTTCGCAGGCCAACGGTGCGCTCAGCTACCGTTATGGTGAAGAACAGCGACCGGTTAAAACCTCCGAGGTGACGCTCAAGTACAAAGATGGCGAGACGATGTCCGAGCGAACCTTCCCGATGTATCACACCCAACATGGTCCGGTAACACACATGCTGGATGGAAAGTGGGTCGCCACGAAGATCAATTGGGATCCAGTCAATGCGCTGCACCAGTCTTTTATACGGACCAAGCAGAGTGGCCATGACGGTTTCCGCAAAATGATGGATATTCGGACCAATTCTTCCAACAACACAGTGTATGCAGACTCTGAGGGCAATATTGCCTACTATCACGGCAATTTTGTGCCACGCCGCGACACCCGGTTCGACTACTCGAAACCGGTTGATGGCAGCAACCCGGCAACTGATTGGCAGGGATTGCACACGGTAGACGAAATAGTCACCGTCCTGAACCCGGAAAATGGCTGGCTGCAGAACTGTAATTCAACGCCCTTTACCGCAGCGGGCCAGTTCAGCCCGAAGCGTGAAGACTACCCGGTCTATATGGCACCCGATGCGGAGAGTTTCCGTGGCATCCATGCGGTGAAAGTACTGACCGGGCAATCTGACCTGACGCTCGATAAGCTGATCGAGCTTGCCTACGACCCCTATCTACCTGGCTTCGAGCAATTGATACCCGGCTTAATCACGGCATTTGATGAATCTGGTGAAGTTTTTGCGAAACTGGCACCCGCCATCGACGTGCTTCGGGATTGGAACTTTAAGGTATCGGCGGACTCGGTTGCGATGTCGCTCGCACATTTCTATGTAACACGTTATCGCTCAGAAGGTGCCAACCCGCTGAATTTCAAAGGCATGCACCAGATTAACTATTTTGGAAAGGCTTCTCCACATGAGGAACGGCTGCAAATATTTGCAGCAACGGTTGCAAGTCTGACGACCGATTTCGGCCAGTGGGATACACCCTGGGGCGAGATCAACCGCTTT
>CBDTVF010000322.1:0-4137 GCA_965363775.1 uncultured Gammaproteobacteria bacterium | reverse complement strand
CAATGTCTTGCAGGGTACCGAAGGCAAGCAGGTGACCTTACGTGTCGGACCAAAGGCCAATGGTCGTGATGCCCGGGACATCATCATCGAACCGGTGGGTTCCGAACGCATGATGCGCTTATGGTCCTGGATAGAATCCAACCGTCGCGCCATTGATAAAGCCACCGACGGCAGGGTGGGTTATGTTTATCTACCCAACACCGCCGGCGCGGGTTACACATTTTTCAACCGGATGTTCTTTGCCCAGGTCGATAAAGAGGCAATGATCATTGACGAGCGTTCGAATGCCGGTGGCCAGGCTGCAAATTACATCACCGAAGTGCTCAGCCGCAGACATCTCTCCGGTTGGATGGACCGTGATGGCCAACCCTACAACACACCGGCGGGTGCGATTCACGGACCGAAGGTGATGCTGATTGATCAGGACGCCGGTTCAGGCGGCGATTATCTACCTTACTCTTTCCGTCACTTAGGGATAGGTAAACTCATTGGTACACGTACGTGGGGTGGGTTGATCGGTATCGCGACGAATCCACAGCTAATGGATGGTGGATATCTAACCGTGCCATTTTTCAGGTTCTTCGATGCCAATAACCAATGGACTGTCGAGAACCAGGGTGTTGCACCTGACATCGAGGTGACACTTGACCCGATTGCAACCAACCGGGGTCGGGATACGCAACTGGAAAAGGCGATCGAAGAAGTTCTTTCACAACTTGAGGGTTTTGAAAATCCGGTTTCAGGCAAGGCACCTGCTTTGCCGACCGAACCCGGCCAGTAGCGCTATTGAACATGCTTCTGCCCCATAACCGGGGCAGAAGATGGGTAATTCTCAATCCAGCAAGTATTTGGCCAGCCACGTATGAACCTCTTCCCAGAAATACCTTGCCTCTTCACCCTTCATGATCCAGTGATTGGCATCATGAAACACGAGTAAGCGTCCGGGTACCTGGTTGCGTTGTACGTAACTCCAGGCGCCGATGGTCTGGTTGATTGGCACTCGAAAGTCCTTTTCACCAATGGTTAACAAGACCGGTGTGGAAAACTTGTCAGCGAAGCTTGAAGGACTCTGTTCCCGCCACACCGGGCTTTCGCCCCATGGTGGGCCGCCATTCATGATTTCGCGGTTGTAAATTGTGTCACTGGAAGCGTACTGACCCTCCAGGCTAACCAGCCCCGCGTGCCCGATCAGGGTTTTGAAATGTGTGGTTGTTCCCTGTATCCAATTGATCATGTGACCACCGTAGCTCGCACCGGTTGCGGCTTGCCGGCTTCCATCGATAAACCCGAAACGCTCGATAGCCACATTGGCGGCGTCCAATACGTCCTGAACCGGTGTTTTCAAAGGGTCACCGCCGATATCAAGGGAAAACTGCTCGCCATAACCCACAGACCCGGTGTAATCGGTCATCAGCACAACGTAACCGGGCGCTGCCAATAAGGCCGCACTCCAACGCACATGTCCGGAATCCATGGAAGAACTGAATGGTCCACCGTGCATCTGCAGTACCAATGGATACTTTTTGGTCTCATCAAAGCCAGGTGGTAGCGCCAGCCAACTGTGAACCTGACGTCCATTACGGTTTTCGAACCAGAACTCGGTGAAAGGCTGGAGATCTATCCCTTTTACACGATCTGTATTGAAACTGGTGAGTGCTTTGTGTTCACCGTTTTTGCTAATACGTACGATTTCGGCAGGGTTGGCGGAATTTTCCCATTTCGCTACCAGTTGTTTCCCGGCTACCTGCATACCGGAATAAACACCGCGGCTATCCGGATTGAGGGCTTTCGCCTTTCCACCTTTTGCCGGTAATGCGTAAATACGTGTGCGGCCAGCGTCCGCAGCAGTGATGAACAGGGACCGGCCATTGTCGCTGATCTCAAAACTACCCACCGAACGATCGAAGTCCCTGGTAATAATCTGCGGTGCTCCCAGTTTTTCACCTTTGAACCAGTCGAAACGTGCAATCTCATCAAGGTTATATACCTGCTCATTTTCAGGATCGAAACCACAATAGATCTGATCACCGTCTGCAGAAAATTTCGGACCAGTACAACTCCAGTCTTTGCTGTTGGTCAGCTGTAATGGATCGCCGCCTTCCAATTCCACGGAATAAAGATGGAACAGCACACGGGCATGCGCGGCTTCATCCAGGTTGGTCGTGGCATTGAATACCAAAGCCTTGCCATCGGGTGTCCAGACTGCCTTTAAGGTGCTGCCAGAACGTGTGGATGTACCGGAGAACCCGGGTGCATCCACCAATGCGCTGCCGGTGAGCAGGTCTGTTGCAGTGGCCCCGGCGATGGCCTCCTGCACAAACAGGTGAACCTGGCGATCGTCACGCCAATGATCCCACTGCCGTATTGGGAAGATATCGTAGGCGGATACGTTATATTTGCGCTCGTCGCGCGTCTTCTTCTCTGTTTTGTTGGCCTCGTCATCCCTTGCACCGGGATAGACACGGCTTTCGAAAGCAATCATGTTTCCATCCGGACTCCAATCCGGGTTGGAACAACCCGTGGAGATGTTTGTTATACGCACTGCCTCACCCGGCCCGGTCATATCCAAAACATAGACCTGGTTGGCCTTTTCATCCCCGCGTTTGGCCGTGAACGCAATTGCGCCTCCATCGGCACGCCAGGCGACGCCACTTTCGCTTTCTTTTGTCGAGGTCAGCCGCCGTGGCGGTGCGTTACCATCGATATTAACCAGCCAAAGGTCGCTTACATTCCCGTCTTTTTCATATGAAGGTTCGGTAACGCTGACTATTGCCAGTTGTCCTTTCGGGCCGACCACCGGGGAACCCAGCCGGTTCATTGTCCATACGTCTTTGTGTGTGATGGGTCGTAACTCTTCGGCAGGTGCCGCCTGAATTGAGACACCAAGAAATACTAAGGAAGTAAAGGCTAAAAAGAGGCGCATGAGGGGTTCCTTGATCGGTGAAATGAGTCGAAATACAAACGTTTTGGAACTCGGGATATTCTATGTCATCAAGGCACTACAGACCACAGCCTATACCGCAAGGGGTAGCTCACCCACTAAGTGCCTTAACCAGCGCTTGCGCCATCTTCCGTTGTTCCACGGCCAGCTCCATGTATTGTGAATGGCTGGCTTCCTGAAAATACTTCACGACCTCATCAAAGTCATTCAACGCCAGCAGGGCGATACTGGAATTCTCAGTCATTTCCGCCAGTGTCATTCGGGCCGCACCGAGGTTGGCGAGCGTCATGGCCCAGCCCATCGCGGTCCGCTCCCGGGTGACTTCCTTGAGCGCGTTTTCATAAGCTGTAATCGCCTCTCCGAGAAGCTTCGGATTACCCTGGCGTTTGCCAAGGGATTGCAAGGCCGCACCGAGATTATTCTGGGTCAGCGCCCATTCCTGCGGTACACGTTCACGGGTTCGCTCAGCCAGCGCGTTCCGAAAGGCGGCAACCGATTGCTCCAGGGTGCGAGGGCCTTTACGGGTCTCGCCGAGTAGGCGAAGCACAGTCCCCAGGTTGTTAAAGGTTGTAGCCCAACTCAATGGCACCCGTTCCCGGGTCCATTCCTGTAAAGCACTTTTATAGGCATCAACCGATCTCTTCAGCAGTTTGGGGTCTTTCTCACGTTGACCAAGCACCTGGAGTGCCGTGCCGAGGTTGTTTTGTGTCGCAGCCCAATCCATCGGTACCTGCTCCTGTGTGCGCTTGGTGAGCGCATCTTCAAAAGCCGCTATCGATTTTTCCAACAACCCGGTATCACCCCGGCGCTGCCCCAGGGTGCCAAGCACATTGCCATAGTTATCTTGAGTCGTGGCCCATTCCAGGGGTGCATGCTCCCGGGTTCTTGCTAAAAGCAGGTTTTCAAATACCTTGATGGCTCGTTCCAGCATGAAGGTGGCGCGTTGGCGCTGACCCAGAAGTCCTAGTGCGTTGCCAAGTAGATGCTGTGTGGCGGCCCAGTCATCAGGTCTTTCATCCTGGGGAGCAAGTTCAAGAACGGTTTCTTCATAGAGCTTGATGGCATCTTCAAGGGCCGCGTTGTTGCCGAACTCTCTGCCGAATTCTGCCAACATCAACGCTTGCTGATTGCGATATTGCCATTGCAGGGGTATAGCCAGGCCCTCGACGGATGCTGCCTGGGCGTATATTTCGGAG
>CBDTVF010000321.1:0-4138 GCA_965363775.1 uncultured Gammaproteobacteria bacterium | reverse complement strand
GCTCCACCGCGGAAACGTGCGATAAAGGTCTCGCGTGCAGCATCCGCCGCTTTATGGTCATGAAAACGTTCGACGATTTCTTCACACAAAAGATACTTGATATCCCTTGGGTTAGTCCCATCGGCAACACTTTGTTTCAGAGCCGCCAGTTCTTCATTACCTTTGAAGCTCAACAGGTCAAAATAGCGCCACATCATCTCGTCAGATATCGACATCAGCTTGCCGAACATTTCGTCGGGTTCATCTGTAATACCGACATAATTGTTCAGTGACTTGGACATTTTCTGCACACCATCGAGACCTTCGAGCAATGGCAACGTAATGATGACCTGTGGTTCCTGACCGTAGTGTTGTTGCAAATGCCGTCCAACCAGCAGATTGAATTTCTGATCGGTACCGCCCATTTCCACGTCGGTTTTCAGCATCACGGAATCATATCCCTGCGCCAGAGGATAAAGCAGTTCGTGCATGCCAATGGGTTGGCCGCTGCGATAACGGTTTTCAAAATCATCCCTCTCAAGCATGCGTGCAACGGTGTATTTCGCTGCCAGGCGGATCATGCCTTCCGAGCCGAGTTCTTTCATCCATTCCGAGTTGAAACGGATTTTGGTTTTTTCCCGGTCAAGGACCTTGAATACCTGCGTGGCATAGGTTTCCGCGTTGGCCAGCACATCTTCCTTTGTGAGCGGCTTGCGGGTTGCGCTTTTCCCTGTCGGGTCACCGATCATACCGGTGAAATCACCAATCAGGAATGTGACCTCGTGTCCCAGGTCCTGAAACTGGCGCATCTTGTTGATCACCACGGTATGGCCAATATGCAAATCGGGTGCGGTCGGATCAAAACCGACCTTGATCCGCAGAGTTCTTCCCGACTCCAGCTTCTTTTGCAGGTCTTCGACCTTGATTATTTCTTCGGTGCCCCGTGAGATCAGTTCCAGGGCCTGTTTTACATCTGTCATATATCTGTCCGTATTCCGCCAGCTTGCTGTGCAATGAGATTAAGAAAATGCATTGTATTGCCTAGCACGATAAGCCTCCACCACAAACTTGCATATTCCACCAATCGCATGCAGCAAAATCACTTACGAATTCTTCTGCCTGTGTTATCTTTAGCGCCGCCTGAACAGATGGCTCCGAAGATGGTCAATATGCAGCATGCAACACAAAACTTTTTTATCCAGACTGCCTGGAATGTTTAAGCAGAATTACTTCAAATTGACCCGAACTAAACTTTTTTTGTTCGCCGTGACCCTTATCGCCTTCGGTTTCGCGCTTGGCGGTCTTGAAACCACTGATGACATTGAAACAGTCACCAACAAAATTGTAGCCCTGGACCTGCCGGACCGGCAAAGTTTCCAAGTACCTCCAACCGATGGCATCTTCGCTACCACCACGGACAGTACTGTCACCGGAATACCACCGCAAATCGAGCAATGGGAAACTGTCACGATCCGCCCGGGACAGACACTGGACGCCATCTTTCGCCAGCAGGGTTTTAGCGCAAACACCTTGCACAGAATCATAACGCTCAGCTCAGAAACCAAACAGCTGAAGAAAATACGACCGGGTGACCTTTTCGAGTTCCAACGACATGATGACAAATCTCTCAAACGTATGCGTTACGCCATCGATGAGTCCCACTACCTGATTATTGACCATGCTGATCAGAAGACTGTTGCAAGTCTCGAAGCCCGGGACATCATGACTGAAAACACCGAGACCAGCGGCACTATTACATCTTCACTTTTCCTGGCCGGTAAGCAAGCCGGTCTCAATGATGGCATGGTCATGAAGCTGGCCAACCTGTTTGGCTGGGATATTGATTTCGTTCTCGATATCCGTGAGGGTGACCGTTTTTTCCTGGTCTATGAAAAAATCTACAGGGATGGCAGTTTTTTACGTGATGGCGAGATCATCGGTGCGACATTTATCAACCAGGGGGAGAAATTCCAGGGAATACGATTTGATATCGACGGCCAGGCACAATATTTCGCGCCTGACGGCCGTAATATGCGTAAGGCATTTTTGCGTGCGCCACTGAATTTTTCCTATATCAGTTCCAGCTTCAACCCGAAACGATATCATCCGATACTCAAGCGTGTTAAAGCGCATAATGGTATTGATTACGGTGCGCCCAAAGGCACACCGGTATTTGCGGCAGGTGATGGAAAAGTAACACGTTCTGCATACGGCAAATACAACGGCCATCACGTATTTATCCAACACGCCAACAGCATTGTCACGAAGTACCTGCATTTTACCAATCGTACGGTCAAACAGGGTCAGCGGGTGAAACAGGGTCAGGTGATTGGTTACGTTGGCGCAACCGGCCTGGCACAGGGCCCCCACCTTCATTATGAATTCCTTCTCAATGGGGTTCACCGTAATCCAAGAACAGTCTCACTGCCCAAAGCAAGTCCTCTCGGCAAAACACAATTGGCCGAGTTCAAGCAAAAAACAGCCCCGGTTTTATCACAGCTAAGCCGTCTGGAGTCCGCCTCAATGTACGCAACTGGTGTACTGCATGGTAACTAATATGAGAGACGAACTCATTATCGGCATGTTGTCCGGCACCTCCCGGGACGGGGTGAACGCCGTACTGGTCAATTTCAACCACGGTTCAATGGATTTATTGCATGCCCTGAGTACACCCTACCCGCCTGCCATCAAGCTGACTCTTGAGCAACTACTTGAAACCGGCAAACCACCATCCGAAGCAGTAGCAAATCTGCTGGACGATAACCTTGGACGTTTCTTTGCCCGCATTGCACAAAACCTGGTGCGCGAAGCCGGTATGGAAATGCGTGACATACGGGCCATCGGTTCACATGGTCAAAACGTATGGCACCAACCCCAGGGAGAAAATCCGGTCAGCATACAACTGGGTAAAGGTGAATTGATTGCCAAGAATACCGGCACAACCGTGGTCAACAATTTCAGGAATTCAGACATACAGTCAGGCGGCCAGGGTGCGCCGCTGGCACCCTTGCTTCATCAACAGCTATTTCGAAGCGCAAACGAAGATCGCGCAGTTTTGAATATCGGCGCGATCGCCAACCTTACGGTATTACCCGTCAGTGGCAAGATAACAGGGTTTGACTGCGGCCCGGGAAATTGCCTGATGGATGCCTGGACCAGGCTTAATCTGCACAAAGATTATGACGACAAAGGAAACTGGGCTCGCAAGGGAGACCTTGATAGCAGTCTACTTGGACGACTATTGGGCGACCCTTACTTCCATCTTCCCGCTCCCAAAAGCACCGGTCTTGAGCACTTCAATATGAATTGGCTAAACAAAGCATTGGCGGATAAAGATCCCAAACCCGTAGATGTCCAGGCCACCCTTGCAGAATTGACCGCCCTGAGTGTTGCCAACAGTCTGGCAGATTTCACCCTGCCGAGACGTTTACTTGTCTGCGGTGGCGGCGCTCACAATGCCTACCTGATGCGCAGGATAGCCGCTGCGTTACCGGAGACGGTCGTGGAGTCCACTACCAGGTACGGTGCAGAACCTGACTGGGTGGAAGGCTTGTTATTTGCCTGGCTTGCCCGTGAAAGACTGAACAAATCTGCCCAGGACACCAGGCTCATTACCGGCGCCAATCGACCTGTTTTATTGGGTGATATTTACAAGCCCTGACTTGCTCATTGTGTATTCCCGCCAAGCCAACTCAGCTCAACACTAAAATACGGCTTGTCTTGCCATCCTGTATTTTGGCTTTTGACTCCATAAACAGCCTCCAATAATCATTTAACTAGGCTGTTTTGACTTCGAACGCATCAAAAAACCAATTCTCAGTTTTACTTATTTATATTTTATATTCAATCACTTAGATGGACGTTCAAAAATGTTTTTTATATATCCATTTTTTATTGACATATGTCAATTAAAAATGGCCATACATGGGCGTATGCTGCGAACGCTTTAGAAAGGAAAATTCACCCTAATGCCGGTGTTTCCGACAACAGTGAGTGATAATTTTGAATACCAAAGAAGTTGTTTTAGAGGATCAATAAGATGATTGTCGCCCTAATTGTTATTACCACGATCATCGCATTTGTTGTGGTCGATCTTGTGCTCCGCATGCTCCTGAAAAGGATAACTGAAACACGTTTGAAAAAAGAAAGAGAACACGCA
>CBDTVF010000320.1:0-4156 GCA_965363775.1 uncultured Gammaproteobacteria bacterium | reverse complement strand
TGGGGTTGCTGGGTTGACGCGAACTGTAGGGTGGGTAACTTGTTACCCACGGTTTTAAACCAAATCGCTATGCACCATTAATCCCTTCAAATCGTGCGTAACAAAACTAAACGTGGGTAACAAGTTACCCACCCTACACCATCCTTCGACCTGGCACCGTCTTAAGAATTAGCACCGTTATGATGGTGCCTGATACAAGCGCCGATTTAATCCTGATTCATCCAAACTCGCGCTTGAAGACCAATTTTCGTTGAATAACCCACCGAGCGGCTGACAATCTTTCCATCTCCATCAATAACAAAATACGTCGGAAACCCACGAACCTGCCAATCTCTCGTTGTTTTCTGACTACCCAGCAACACAGGCAGATCAACCCCTGTTTCACTAATAAACTCGCGCACGTCATCAAGACTTTCATATTCCAACGCGACCACGCGTGCCCAGGCCAATTTGCCACTGCTAACCAGTTCGTCAAGGTTATCGATGCTCGCACGACAGTAAAAACACCAGGGAGCAAAAAAGTAGACCACACCCACCTTTCCTGAGACCATCACGGAGTCTGCAGTTCTATCATCCAGCCAGAACGCCTCTAGAGCCGGGGTATGTTCGTCATCCGGCAGATCTTTTGTCTGCCACATGCTGACCAGCATAAAGGCCATGATAATCAGCAGGACGTCAACGGCCAGTGATCCCCAGAAGTGGCCCCGTAGCGCTTTCCAAGCCGTTTTAAGTCTACTGATCACAGACCGTCTTCGCCCCATAACAGGCGATCCACCGCACCACGATAACCAAATCGTTCAAGATCAACTTTGCCGTTCAAAAACACCACACCCTCGTTTTCAAGCTTGTCTTTCTGTTGCATCCAACCACTGGAATCCTCAGGAAAGGAGATTTTTCCCTGGGCGTTAATGACTCTGTGCCACGGTAACTCCATGCCGCGTGGTGCCCGTCTGAGTGCTTGGCTGACACGCCTTGCTGCCCGTGGCATACCGGACAGACGGGCCACCTCGCCATAGGTCAGCACATGGCCTGACGGAATCTCTGATACCACCTTCCAGACACTTTGATACCAATTCGCATCATCCGTTTTTTTGACTTCTTTATCTGAATCCATATTTGAATCCCGTCGAGAATCTACCCATGCAACCACACCACAACAATAAACATATTTTCCCAATTACATTGGGTGGCGCGACAGGCTAACATGTTAGTGGTTGCACAAACATATATTGAGACCCTTATGACAGCAAAAGTTGACACAAAATTCAGACGTGAGCCCAAACGCGGCAGTCATGACTATAAACTTGCCTGCGAATTTCTTGATGCCGGCAAAATTTGCCATGTGGGTTTTACGCTCGACGATCAACCTTATGTCGTGCCCATGTCGTACGCACGAATGGATGACCAGTTATTGATTCATGGTTCAATTGCCAGTCGCCTGGTTAAAAACCTGGCCTCAGGTCTGCGCTGCTGTGTCACCGTTACTCACTACGATGGCTTGGTTTATGCGAGATCCACTTTCAACTCGTCGATGAACTACCGTTCCGTCATGGTTTTCGGGGTTGCACATGTGATTGAAGATTTGGAAGACAAACGCCGTTGTATCCAGGTACTTGTCGACCACCTGATGCCTGGCCGCCGGGCTGACCTGAGAAAATCCACCATCAAGGAACTCAATGCTACCAGTCTGCTGGCTTTGCCTATTGAGACTTTCAGCACCAAAAGCCGCACCGGGCCACCCGGGGACAGCAAATCTGACCTGGATGCACAGGTATGGGCCGGTGTCGTACCTTTGAGTCTTAACGCCGGGGAACCCATTGATGCGCCCGATTTGTTACCTGGGATGACCCAACCGGACTATTTATAAATGGCCTCTTAGAAAAATTTATGGTTAAAGATTAACTCAGGAAATTTGATCAGCAATTAGTGCTTTTTGAGCCCGTGTTTCCTATCGCCGATTGGGTTGCCATCGGCATTGAATTGTCGTTCAGCAAAAGTCATATCGCCGTTGTTCTCCACCAACAACACCGTTGAAGAGCGGGTTCCATAGACCGGTGAATCGATGAAAATCCTTTTGTTCATCTCCTCCGGTTCTGATTGCAACTCTTCAGTTGATAAGCGGGTGGACGACGTTGTGGACCGGTCAGCCAGCAGTTCAAACAGTGTCTCCGGGTTCACCTGCTCGTCCTTCAGTACAGAATTTAATCGGTCACGCCCGTTGTGTACTTTTGGCCAGTCAGTATCCAGCAGATGGTTACTCAGACCATGACAGCCCGCGTTAACTCTTACGGGTCTGCCCATGCGGTTTGAAACATAAAATAGCGTGTCAGAATCACCTACAAGAATATTGAATCCCCGGTAATGCTTGCCCCGTGTTTGAAGTTGCTCAGCGTAAGCTTCAGTAACTGAGGCTTCAAGGAGGAAGTCCCTTACAAGGTGGCCCCGGGAATATTCCAGATCCGAGGCCTTGTACTGTGATTCGCGGTAATTGCTGATGGCTGCAAAGCGCCCACTACGGCTGACTCCCAGCCAGGTTCCACCGGCCTGCAGGTCCCGTCCGGCCAGGATAGCCGGGGTTTCTTCCCAAAATTCAGCTGCTGCTGTAGGGCGATCATGAAACTCATCGCGGTTTGCCGCGACCACCAACGGGTAGCGGGGATGAGATTGCCAGGCGAACAGGATCAGACACATAGTATGGAATGATATATAAAACCAGTCAGGGGGAAGTAATTAAATGAAGAGCGCGGGAACCATGTCTCTCTGATCAGACGCCTCCAAATGATGATAGTGACCGGCTTTGCCTGATTTGTTATCCCCCTGGTTAATTCACTTTTCAAAAGTACCGGCTGACTGCTGTGTCGAGGTCAATATCCCACGTAAAATGTTGATCTCATTCTGATCTGGGCGGGCCCGGTTGAATAATCTTCGCATACGCGCCATCAAACGCTTGGGCTGATCGGGGTTCATGAATTTTATATCCAGCAAGGTCTGCTCCAGGTGAACAAAGAACATCTCCATCTGCCCGGCATCCACCGGCACCCAGTCAGAGGGAGCAATTGTGACCCCGGCACCACCTATGACAGCCATTCGCAATTCATAAGCCATGACCTGTACTGCCTGTGAGAGATTCAAAGACCCGTAACTCGGATTGGTATCAACATGGACCAACTGGTGACAGCGATGAATTTCATCATTGGTCAGACCTGCTCTCTCCTGCCCGAAAATAATCGCAATCTGTTGCCCCTCATGTTCACTCAACGCACTTTCGGCAGCACTACGCAGATCCAATTGAGGCATCGGCAAGCTGCGCAGACGGGCACTTGTGCCCAAAACCAGCGAGCAACCATCAAGTGCTGATTCGAGGGTTTCATGTACGACTGCCCGCTCCAGCAGATCATCAGCTCCCGAGGCCATTGCGGTTGCTTCCGCACTGGGAAAGGTCTTCGGACTGACCAGGTGAAGATGCTGCAAGCCCATGACTTTCATGGCCCTGGCAGACGCCCCGATATTGCCCGGATGACTGGTATTGATCAAAACTATACGTATATGTGACAAACGTGCTGCCACCTGCGCTTCGCTTCTGGTATCCTGTGCCGCCTTCGAGTTCATTGAATTAATACTCTTTCAAGGTTGTAAGTCATGGCCCATCCAACATTAAACATCGCTATCAATGCCGCCCACATCGCCGGAGACCTGATGCGTCAGGAGTTCCATAATGTGGCCAGCATTCCCGTGACCCAAAAGGCACGGCATGATTATGTCACCGAAATCGACAAATCCAGCGAAATGCAGATTGTACGTGAAATTAAGCGTTACCACCCTGATCATGCGATCCTTGGTGAGGAAGGTGGTGAACAGGGTGAAAGTGAGTTTGTCTGGATCATTGATCCGCTCGATGGCACGAGTAATTATCTGCATGGCATTCCTCATTTTGGCATCTCCATCGCCCTTCAGGAAAAAGGCAGGACGGAACATGCAGTTGTTTATGATCCTATGCGGGATGAGATGTTCAGCGCCAGCCGTGGAAGAGGTGCGCACCTGAATAACACACGTATCCGGGTATCAGCACGCACATCAATGGACAGCGCCATCATGGCGACCGCATTTCCATTCCGTCAACGCGGCATGATGAGCACCTATGCAGGTATTTTCAGCG
>CBDTVF010000319.1:0-4163 GCA_965363775.1 uncultured Gammaproteobacteria bacterium | reverse complement strand
TTGGTGAAGACCTATACGAGAAAAAATTCAAACACTATATTGTTTCAAACTTCACAGGGAAACAGCTCTACGAAATTGCATTGGCTGCCAAGCTGACACTGCATAGCGAAATGATCGCGATAACCAGGGAGTTGTGGCCGACTTATTTCCCAAAAGAGGAAATGCCCAGCGATGAATTACTTGCGGTGAAACAAATGATTGATCATTTGTCGCTTCGGCATATCGAGCGCGACCAGTTTGTGGATGAGATTCGACGCCAAATGCCGATTATTCAAAAGTTTATGGACGATAATGAGCTGCTTGATTCAGATCCTACGCGACCGCTAATAGTACGGGTTGCTCCTGAGTATCAGCGTGGTTTTGCCGGCGCCTCTGTTGACGCACCAGGGCCGTATGATGCAACCGCGAATACCTACTACAATGTGTCGCCGCTGGATGATTACACCCAGGATCAAGCAGAAAGTTATCTGCGTGAATATAACCATTGGATTCTGCAAATACTCAATATACATGAGGCAACTCCTGGGCATTACACCCAGCTTATGCACGCGAATAAGTCTCCTAGTAAGATCAAATCCATATTTGGCAATGGCGCCATGATCGAAGGCTGGGCCAATTATTCCGAGCGAATGATGCTTGAAGCTGGTTATGGCAACAATGAACCCGAAATGTGGTTAATGTGGAAAAAATGGAGTCTGCGCTCCGTGGTAAACGTTATTCTGGATTACAGTATTCAAGTGCTGGGCATGGAAGAGAAAGAGGCGCTGGCATTAATGCTTAACGAAGGATTTCAAGAACAGACAGAAGCGGAGGGCAAATGGGGAAGAGCGACGGTATCGCAAGTTCAATTGACCAGTTATTTCAATGGCTATACCGAGATATACGCATTTCGAGAAGAACTCAAGCAGCAAATGGGCGATGCATTCGACCTGAAAACCTTCCACAACAAATTCTTAAGCTATGGCAGTGCCCCTGTATCAGTGATTCGCACCTTGATGTTAGAAGAGTTGGGATTCAGTAGTAACTAGTCGAGCAGTTTGGCCCGGTCGCTCTTTTCCCAGACAAAAGTCTATTCCGTCACAGGTTCACCCTTCCTGTCCAACAGAACAGGGTCACCCAGACCCAACTCCCCGAGTCTCTCCAACTGGGTTTCGGCATCACCCACCACCAGATAAATCATCTTTTGTGGATCCATATACTTGCCAAACAATTCGCTGGCTTGTTGCAGGCTTAAATCCTGTAACTGTTGCTGCTCAAGCGCCACGTAATCTGTGGGCAGGTCGTAGCTGGAAATGTTCTGCAGCACACCCATCAGGGAGTCCGTGGTTTCGAAGGCACGTGCGTTGGCTTTACTCAATGTGTTCTTGGTACGAGCCAATGCTGCTGCGTCGAAGCCGGAACCATAACCCGACAGCAATTCGCGGAAGGTCTGCATGGATTCCAGCGTAACGTTCGAGCGAACACTGGAATTAGCCCTGAACGCGCCCATATGAGCTCTGCGATTGAAACCCGAGTAAGCACCATAGGTGTAACCCTTCTGCAACCTGAGGATTTGGAACAGTTGCGCAGAAAAGTTACCACCCAGGCCGTGGTTTATCGCAGTTGCGGGGTAATAATCAGGGGAATTTGCCTTCATGGCCAGGGACCCTATGTGAATGACAGATTGCTTGGCCCCGGGGATATCCACAAAATATAAGGCCGGCTGAGCCAAGGGATCGGGAAGCGCATAGACCGGAAAATCAATATCACCGGCCTGCCACTCATGGCTCAAGCCTGCAAAAGCTTTTAGTGCACGCTCCTGGGTAACATCTCCAGTAATATGTATGCTGGCGATATTGGCCACAAGATTGCTCTGATAGAATCCCCTGACGTCATCCATTGTGGTTGCCAACAACGATTCTTCACTGCCACTGACGGATGTCCCAAGAATATTGCCAGAACCGTAGAGCAGACGGTTGAAAGCGGCTGCGGCCACTGCGTTTGGGTTGGCACCAGCCTGCTGAACACCACTGATTTCCTGTTGACGCACCCTTTCCCATTGGCCTTCGTCCCAACGGGGTTGCAGCAGTATTTCTGTTATCAACTCTGCCACCGCCTCGAAATTTCTGGAAAGTGAAGACGCTGAAAGCGTGATGTATTCCTCACCAACGTTGAAATTGATGGTAGCCCCCAAATCGCCGATGGCCTGTTCAAGTTCCCTGGGTGTACGCCTGGCCGTGCCTTCCATCATGATACTGGTGAGTAGGTTAGCGGTTCCGGTTTGCGCCGGGTCATCAAGATAATGCCCACCCATAATGCGCACGCTTAAATTCACCAGGGGCAATTCGTTATGCTCAATGCCCAGCAATTTAAGACCCGATTCCATATTTGTGGTCCAGACTTCAGGCAGCTTCACCACCGGCTCTGCACCCATGGCTGGCCTGATACTGCGATCTATTCTCGAAGGGGTGCTGACTGGTTCGGGTGGGGCAGCAGCCACTTCATCGGATACGTCGGCGGATGCGTCCTCGGCTCCCTGCACTATTTGCTCTTCCACAACATCCGCTTTCACTGAGTCTTCCAGCGCCAAATCCAGCTGACCTTTGGGAACGAAACTGGTGGCGACATAATTCTTATTCACCACGTAAGTGTTAAATACACGCATGATGTCCTCGCGCGTCACGGCACGGTAGCGGTCGATTTCTGTTGCCAGGCGGTTTGGGTCTCCATTGAACTCGTTAAACTGAGCCAACTGGGACGCTTTTGAAAAAACACTGTTTAGATTGTTGTAAAAGTCAGTTTCCTGATTGGTCAGAATTCGCTCCAGCTGCTGATCGGTGAAAGCCTCGCTCGAAAATAGCTCGAATGCTGTGAACAAGGCCGCCTGCACACTATCCAGGTCGATACCATCGAAGGCCCGCACCCGGAAATTCATAGTGCCTGCGATTTCAGCATTCCGGTAGATTGCACTGACTGACGGAGCCAGTTTCTGCTGCTCCACGATCACCTTATACAGGGGACTGTCTTTTCCGTCTGACAGCAAGCTGGCCAACAGTTCAAGGGCATAGAAGTCTGCATGCCGGGTTTCCACTGCAGGATATACCTGGGTCAGTTCCGGCAGTTGGGCAAAATTATCCTCGTGGTAGAGTTTCTTGGTGCGGTCCAGGGATGCTGGCATAGGCGCCGGTGAAGTTACTTCTCCACGCGGCTCCAACTCACCAAAGTATTTTTCAATATAGCCCTTGGCTGTCTCTGGATTAAAATCTCCGGCAATGACCAATGTGGCATTATTGACGCCATACCATTTCTCATAGAATTTCCGGACATCAGCCACAGTGGCTGCCTGCAGATCTTCCAGGGAACCGATGACATCCCAGCTATAGGGGTGACCCTCTGGATACATATTGGTGAGCTGCACATAATCGGTGTGTCCATAAGGGCGATTGTCGACCCCCTGACGTTTTTCGTTCTTCACCACTTGCTTTTCGTTTTCCAGACCGGCTTGGGTGATTGTATTGATAAAAAATCCCATGCGGTCAGATTCCATCCACAAAACCCTTTCCAGACCATCGCTCGGAACCACTTCATAATAAATAGTGCCATCCTGCCAGGTGCCGCCATTGAGACTGCCACCCATATCTCCAATCTCAGTAATAAATTTTCCGGCACCGACGTTTTCAGAATCCTGGAATAACATGTGCTCGAAGAAATGGGCAAATCCGGTACGCCCCGGCACTTCCCGATTAGAACCCACGTGGTAAACGATTGCCGTAGCCACTACGGGGTCGGAATCGTCCCGGTGCAGGATCACATCGAGACCGTTGGCGAGCGTGTATTTTTCGATATCAATCGACAGCCCGGCGGGGTTTGTCTCAATCACTGGTTTTACAGGCTCGATTTCGACGGCCGTCGTGACGGAATCGTCAGAACCGTTGCAAGCATACAAGCCGCAAACCAGCAGGGTCGCAAATACAAATTTTGTGAGATTTTTCACTACTGAAACTCCTTTAAAAACGTCAATATTCTTATAATGTGGGTTAGTATCACACTTGCCAACCAGTCATAACACTGTTGGTCATAGTCCTGTCACCAAAAAGATATCAAAGTGCGTCTAATATGAATAGCAACTAGGGGAATAAAGTTGACAGAAACCGTTATCGTCCTCGATTTTGAAACTACCGGCC
>CBDTVF010000318.1:0-4212 GCA_965363775.1 uncultured Gammaproteobacteria bacterium | reverse complement strand
ACCCGGAACTGGTCCGCAAATACCTGGGAACTGTCGTTCCACAACGTGACAACTTTTTTGCAGCACTTAACTGCGCTGTTTTCACAGATGGCAGTTTTGTTTTCATACCCAAAGGTGTGCGTTGCCCGATGGAGTTATCCACCTATTTCCGTATCAATGCGGCGGAAACCGGCCAGTTTGAACGTACGCTGATCGTTGCCGAAGAAGGCAGCCATGTCAGCTACCTTGAGGGCTGCACCGCGCCAATGCGTGATGAAAATCAACTGCATGCCGCAGTCGTCGAATTGGTCGCACTAGACGACGCAGAAATCAAGTATTCAACGGTACAGAACTGGTACCCAGGTGATGAAAACGGTGTCGGTGGTATCTACAATTTTGTCACCAAGCGGGCCGATTGCCGTGGTGCGCGCTCACGGGTTTCGTGGACCCAGGTTGAGACGGGTTCTGCCATTACATGGAAATACCCCAGCTGCATACTGCGGGGCGATGATTCTGTAGGTGAGTTTTATTCTGTTGCGTTGACCAGTAACTATCAGCAGGCCGATACCGGCACCAAGATGATTCATATTGGTCGAAACACCCGTAGCAAGATCATCTCCAAGGGTATCTCGGCCATGCAGGGACAAAATGCCTACCGGGGGTTGGTCAGGATAACGCCGCGAGCCGAAAACGCACGTAACTATACGCAGTGTGATTCCATGTTGATCGGTAAGAAATGTGGTGCTCATACTTTTCCGTACATCGAGGTCCGCAACCCTACTGCCAAGGTTGAGCACGAAGCCACCACCTCGAGGATTGGCGAAGACCAATTGTTCTATTGTTTGCAACGCGGTATCTCTGAAGAAGATGCGGTTTCCATGATCGTTGATGGATTCTGTAAACAGGTTTTTAAAAAGCTGCCAATGGAATTTGCAGTTGAGGCAAAGGCTTTATTGGAAGTCAGTCTCGAAGGCGCGGTGGGTTAGAGTTGGTGTTGTGGCGACCTGATAATTATTAACAGATCCTTAGGAATTCAATTAAGAGTATGTCAACTATGTTAAAGATCACGAACTTGCACGCAACGGTTGCAGGCAACAAAATCCTCAAGGGCCTGAACCTTGAGCTAAAGGCAGGTGAAATTCATGCCATCATGGGTCCAAACGGGGCAGGCAAGAGCACCCTTGGTAATGTACTGGCTGGCCGCGAAGGGTATGAAGTGACCGAGGGTGAGGTCATTTTCAATGGCAAAAACCTGTTGGAGCTGGAACCTGAAGAACGTGCCTGTGAAGGTGTCTTCCTGGCGTTCCAGTACCCGGTGGAGATTCCCGGTGTCAACAATACCTATTTCCTGCGTGCTGCTTTAAATGCACAACGCAAATATCGCGGTGAAGCTGAACTCGATTCAGTCGGGTTTTTGCGTCTGGTTCGTGAGAAGCTGAAAATTCTGCATATCGGTGATGAACTTCTGCACCGTGCAGTCAATGAAGGTTTTTCCGGCGGCGAGAAGAAACGTAACGAAATTTTCCAGATGGCCGTGCTTGAGCCGACCCTGGCAATTCTGGATGAAACGGATTCAGGTCTCGATATTGATGCCCTGAAAACGGTGGCGGAAGGTGTTAACCGGCTGCGCTCAGAAGACCGCGGGATGATTGTTGTAACACATTACCAGCGACTGCTGGACCATATCGTGCCCGATAAAGTACATGTACTGGCCGATGGCAGGCTGGTTGCGACCGGTGGTGCTGATCTTGCACTGAAATTGGAAGAGCAAGGTTATGCCTGGTTAGAGGATGGTGGTATTGCGACACTGGATGTTGATTCTGTCGAGCAGATGGCAAACCCATGAGTGAACTGTCAGCACAACTGGTTTCAGCTTTGCCGGAAAATTCCGGTTCCGGCCCTGAGTGGCTGAGAACCTTGCGGCAAAACGGTGCGGATGAATTCCGTGCCCACGGCTTACCAACACGCAAGGACGAGGCATGGAAGTACACCGGGTTGGGCACGCTTGCCCGGGATGCGGTGATGCTGGCGACCGATCTTGAAGTCATGGTGTCCGGTTCCACACATCCGACGCCATTGGTAGATAAAGAACTTCAGATCAATATGCTCGATGGACGGTTTTTGGAGGAGATAGGAGATCAGCGCCCGGGCCTGACAGTGCTTCCCATGGCAGATGCATTTGACCATGGTCTTACCGGCTTACAGGCATTATTGGAATCACTGACTGACCCGCAGTCGAAAGCCGGTTCCACTCACGGCTTTAGCGCTCTGAATTCCGCTACGCTGGATTCCGGGGTGGTGATACATGTTGCCGCCGGAACGGATGCGGGAAGCCTGTCTCTGATCTGGTCCACGCGGGCAGTCGGAACGTCGCTGTTATTTAATTCCCGCGTATGCGTCATCCTCGAACAGGGTGCAAAGCTGGAAATACTGGAGCACTTTGAAAGTCCGAATGACAATGCCAACACCAGTAATATTGTATTGCAGGCAGACCTGGGCGAAAACGCTGTGTTTCAACACATTCGTTTTCAACAGGAGACCGACGACGCCACCCTGATTACACGTACAGAAATTTCACAACAGGCTGAAAGTGCATACGCCTACTACGGGTTTGATCTTGGCGGTGGTCTGGTCCGCCACGATGTGCATACTTCCCTGAAGGGCAGTGGTGCGAAATCTGCTATCAATGGTGCTTACCTGCTTGATGGCAATCGCCATGTGGATAATCATGCCAGGGTCGATCACATGGCACCCGGTGGTTTCAGTGACCAGTATTTTCGAGGTGTTGCCAGTGGTAGCGGACGGGCGGTGTTCAATACGGCTGTTTGCGTTCACCCGGGTGCAGATGAAACCGAAGCCAGACAATCCAATGCCAATATCCTGTTGTCCGCGCGTGCCGAAGTGGATACCAAACCGGAGCTCGAAATCTATGCTGATGAGGTGGTTGCAAGTCACGGGGCCACCGTGGGGCAGTTGGATGAGCAAGCTGTTTTTTATATGCGTAGCCGGGGTCTAAGTGAACAGGATGCACGCCAGTTGTTGACGACCGCATTTTGTCGCTCGGTCAGTGACAAGTTGGCTGATCCGGTGTTGGGAGAAGTCATTTCAGAACGCATGATGGCCGTCATGCCACAGGCTCAGTAAAAGATGAATCAATCCATGTTAAAACCTGCCAGCTATGCACTGGATGTAGCGAAAGTACGGGAAGATTTTCCGATTTTGCAACGAACAGTTCATGGCAAACCCCTGGTGTATTTTGACACGGCGGCTTCGGCCCAACGCCCGCTTGCGGTGATTGAAGCGGTTGAGAGTTTTTATCGCAATCACAATGCCAATATTCACCGTGGTGTTCATTTGTTGAGCCAGGAAGCCACCGATGATCATGAGCAGGCGCGTCGCAAAGTAGCCGAATTTATCAACGCACCTTCGGACCAGGAAATCGTGTTCACCCGTGGCACCACCGAGTCCATTAACCTGGTCGCCCACAGTTTTGTGCGGCCACGATTAAAAGCAGGTGATGAAATCCTGATCAGCTATATGGAGCATCATTCCAACATTGTTCCGTGGCAGTTGCTTTGCGAGGAAACCGGTGCTGTCTTGAAAGTTGTACCCATGAACCAGCGTGGTGAGCTGGAAATGGATGCGCTTTCTGAAATGTTGACAGAACGGGTTAAATTACTTTCCGTGGTGCAGATATCCAATGCCTTGGGTACGGTCAATCCTGTAGCTGAAATTTGCCAATTGGCAAGACAACGGGGAGTACCCGTGCTGATCGATGGTGCCCAGGCGGTGCCACAGCAGGCCGTTGACGTACAGGCCCTGGATTGTGATTTTTATTGTTTCTCCGGTCACAAGATGTACGGCCCGACCGGTATCGGTGTTTTATGGGGCCGTTACGAGCATTTACAGGCTATGCAGCCCTACCAGGGTGGCGGTGAGATGATTCGTCATGTGACCTTCGAGAAGTCTACCTTCAATGATGCACCGGGTAAGTTCGAGGCCGGCACGCCGAATATTGCCGGCGCGATTGGTCTGGGTGCTGCAGTTGACTATTTGCAGTCGCTGGGGATGGATAATGTTGCCGCCTGGGAAGCTCAATTACTCACCTATGGCACGCAAAAGCTGACCAGTATTCCGGGTTTCCGGATGATCGGCACCGCCGCCAGGAAAGCGGGTGTCATGTCAGTTGTCCTGGGAGATATACACGCCAACGACGTAGGCACCCTGGTCGAC
>CBDTVF010000317.1:0-4236 GCA_965363775.1 uncultured Gammaproteobacteria bacterium | reverse complement strand
GTCAAAATCGGCCAGTACGCGAAAACTGCGCTCATCCCGGCGGTAGAGCAGTATGTCTACTTCTCTCTTTTCTGCATTGCCAATGTGCTCGCTCAGAAAATCGAGCTCTTTGATGTCGGCATTCAGCACGTCAATCAGGGCCTGAACCCGCTGGGATTCATCGCTGCCGTCACTTTGTGCCAAAGTGTCGGTGGTCAGAAGGACCAGAAAAAGAATGCCAAGTAAAGTTTTTCGAAAAATTTTCAAAGTATGTCTCCAGAATTTTTAGCGCACAGGTCGAGCGTGCGCAGATCCTCTCAGTATAGCGTTCATGAAAATGACATTCAGCCCGTCAAGATAAGCACGTACATTTGGATCCTGTGTGAATCCAATAACGTAACCCCTACCAATGCGCTCAGCCACCACGAACGGTTTGTAGGCGAGTTGTTTCCGGTTTTGCTCCCAGATATAGCCACTGGCAAGCAGTTCATCAGCATTGCTGAATGTCGCGACATTGACGCCTTTATCCATTTTCACGGGTGTGTAAATGTCCGAACCCCTGACAAGTACATTAAGCGTTGATGCAACACCGGCACCGAGCCAGTGATCCGGGTCGACTTCGGCTTTGACCAGTACTCCTGCAACCGAATCCGGTCGATCTTTCTCGGGTGTAATCGACTCCTTGAGGTCAGATTTACTGGTCAGATACTGACCATCGACAGTGGCCTCTTTGGGTTTACTGTCACTCTTGTCGTTACCTCCGCCGTTTTTGTCTTTTCCGGCCTCCACGACAGCATTTTCCCTGCGAATCGATAATAAATTGACTTCCGGGTTCGCCAGGTAGCGATTGGCGTTGCCCAGTCCAATAAGCACACCACCCTTGGTGACCCAGTCTCTCAGGTTATCTGTACCTGCTTTGCCCATGAAATCGCTGTAACCAGGCCCCCATCCACTTTCCGGCAGGATCAGTACCTGGTAACGACTAAGATCTGCAGACCTGAGTTGGGCCGCACGAATGGCCGTTACCGGGTAGTCAAACTGACGCTCAATAATAAAGCGTGTGTTACCGGCGCTGTAAGAGGAGGTTGGCCAGTCCCAGACAATGGCAACCTTCGGCTGATTAAAGCGGACCACATTTTCACTGCCGAAATTAGGCCCATCGCTGACCCAACTATCATCTACAGATACCACATCGGCCCCCGTTGAGTGTGCGAGTTCAGTGATGGTCTCCGTGATATTTTGCGGGTTGTCCTCAATATCGAGAATCAGGCTACCTGCAGGGTAACGTCTGCCGGAATGCGTGAAGGCTTTGTCGGTACTTTTAACAGAAAGACCTTGCCGCAAAGCGTTGCTTAAAAATCGCACGGCAGGGGCAGTACCCCAGGGCACCAGGTAAGCGACAGAGGCGGCATTGCCAGTGACGGTGCCGGCCTGCACAAGTTCAGGGCCCACACTCGTGAGTGATCCACTGATGGTCCGGTTGCAGGTGTCGGTACGCACATTCATCATCAGTGGCAACGACCAGCCTGTGACATCGTAGATTTCATCACGCAGATTCTTGGCACGTCTGCGCTCTTGCTCTGCAAGGAAATCGTCATCCATCGGAACGTTGACATCCATCAAGGTACGGATAAATCGTTTCGCTGGTTGAGCGGTGTTAATGACCAGGGTGCCTGTCTGATAGGACTTCCCGCAGGCATCGAATGACGAACTCGCGCGTCCCACCTCGACACCCTGGCGGACCAGCAAAGCGGCCAATTTGTTAGCGGCAGCCTGATCAGCCTGGCTTGGCAGGATATAGGAACGAATACTGCCACTTTTGCCTTCTTCAATTGCACTTAAACGGTAATCGTAGAATTCGGTCAGGAATTTCTGACGGTTTGCTGCCGTTGTTTCAGCCGTGGCCAGTGAGCTTACAAAGTGATTACGTATTGTGTAGGCGAATGTCAGGTCATTGCCATCGTATTGTCTGACTACCAGGCCGCGTGCAGATGCCTGTTCATAGGTCATTGCAATGCTGCCGAAATACGATGGCCAGCTTGCACCATAACCAGGATAAAAAGCGTCAAAAACCTCGCGTGTATAATAGTCGAGGCCAAAAATATCAAACCAGCGGGCATTATTTTTACCGAATAACGCCAGGCTTGCGCGTTGGTCGGCAGCCAGGTGTGGATTATAGGGAATCGCTTCCGGTGCAAAATAATAGGTGCTGTCAGATCCCATCTCGTGTGCATCGACAAAAGCTACCGGATACCACTCCTGGAGGATTTTGACCCTTCCCTGTGTTTCCGGTTGGGTCATAATGAACCAGTCGCGGTTCATATCGAAAAAGTAGTGATTGGTTCGTCCACCCGGCCAGGGTTCATTGTGCTCTGCCGATATTTTGTCTGAATCAGGTACCAGTCCTTCTGCCGTCTCAAAGTGATGTATAAACCGGTCACGACCATCCGGATTTTGCATTGGATCAATAGCTACAACAGTGTCACGCATGATGTTAGCCACCCGCGCGTCACCACGTGATGCCAGCAGGTGATAGGCCGTGAGCATTGCCGCTTCGGTGGACGAGATTTCATTTCCGTGTATGCCATAGGACAGCCAAGTCACTGCCGGTTGATTCTTGATGATTTCCTGCGCCTGGGCTTCGGTGGTTTGACCGGGATTGGCGAGTCGCTGCATGCCCGACTTTATCTCATCGATACGGGCCATGTTATCTTTGGAAGTAACCACCACGTAGATGAGGTCTCGGCCTTCCCAGCTTTTTGCATAGGGTGTTACCGAGATTCTGTCCGGTGCTGCCTTGGCGAGGGCTTCAAAATACCGTACGGAGTCAGCATGCCAAGTGATTCTCTCTCCAGGCGCATAGCCTAGAACGTCCAGAAAAGTTGGAACTGCGGGGTCGTAATCTGCGTCTGGCCAGAAAACAAAACTGTCCTGTGCATGAGCATAAGGCGTTATCAGGGTGACAGTAAGAATGACCATGGCAATTGCAGTGCGACGCAGGATAGATTTCATGTTCTCTCCATGTGTTTGAGCAGTCCCTGGACAATCAGGTACTGGGCTATGATGTAAGTTGACATAATCAGGATATGTTGGCCCGGCATTTCAAAGGCAAACTTATTAACAGCAATCATGCCATCTGAAAGAGCAAACAGAATTGCGCCTGTGGAAACCATTATAAAGCTGGTTGTGTTGGTGGCTCCTCTGCGTTTATGGGCCCATATGCCCATGACAAGAAGCACCAGTGCGTAGACTAGAACCGGAACCAGCATGTCACCCAGCCCCGGGTAAATTATCCAGAACAATATGCTTCCGTAAAGTGCAAATTTCAGAATATCCAGAGGTTTCAGTTCTCCGTTGGAAGCACCGGTCTTGTGGTAGGCGATAATGTTGAAAACGTGAGCAAACAAAAATGCTACCAGGCCAGCAATGAAGCCGTTGCCTGTCATCAGAAATACGTCTCCGGCCCAGGAGAATACCAGTGCTATCACGACGTATATGCGCCAGGCAGGGTAAGCCTTTGATGCCGAGATGAAATATAAGAGCAGGGTGGGCATCAGCAAGGGCTTGGTCGCAAGGTACAATGGCTGCAGATCGAATAAAAGAGCGATAAACACCGCTGATGCAGAGATTGCATAAAGAATCCGCCAGTCCGGTTTCACGCGCAGCAGCGTTTATATGGTGAAGGGGAGCTATGCATGTTGAATTTATATTCTCTTTAGCTGCAAATTTGCGGTATCAGACGTAAAATTACACCGCCCGGAAGCATTCAATAATGAGGAACGAATTATGCCACGTATTACCGTAATTGGCGCTGGTTTTGGCGCTTTGACAGCCATTCGCAAGCTGCGTGCGGGTGACACCAATGTCGAGATTGATGTTGTTGCTCCCAAACCGGAATTTGTCTATTTTCCTGGCACGATCTGGATTCCGACGGGCTTACGAAAACCCGAAGACCTGGTAGTGCCATTGCATAATTTTTTCCGGCGTATGAATGTGACCTATCACAAGGCCGAAGCCACCGGATTGCGCGATGGTGGGCGTACGCTTGAAACCAGTAATGGTGATATCAGCAATGATGCTTTGGTTATTGCCTCGGGTGGACGGTTTATACGGAAGTTACCTGGGATAGAGCATTCGATTACACCCTGTGGTGGGACCGCGGCAACAGTCGAGATACGTGATCGTTTTGCTGCAATGGATGGGGGTACCATCGCATTCGGTTTTGCGGGAAACCCGAAAGAGCCGTCAGCCATGCGT
>CBDTVF010000316.1:0-4251 GCA_965363775.1 uncultured Gammaproteobacteria bacterium | reverse complement strand
GATATACACCAGCGGCCAGGTCAGCACACGTCCAAGCAATTGGCACGACCTGTTCAATGCCATGGTTTGGATGCGGTTTCCCGCCATCAAAACTGCTATGAACGCCTGCCATTTACATGCATGGTCCGAGGGGACGGAAGGAAACAGGGGGCAGTTAAGGGATGCATTGACCCTGTTTGATGAATGCGGTGTTATCGTATTTTCTAGTAATATGGAAATACTCCAGGCGCTGGCTGAACGACGCTGGAACGACGCGTTTCTTCACAATGATTTTCACAGCGAAGCAGGCTTGGCAATTTGTGGTCATGCAATGCTCGAGAAATATCTGTCACCCTATAAATCCATGACAGCCAAGGCATTGCTCATCCATGTTGATTCAGATTTCCTGGCGCTTCCCCGCCCTGAAATACTGGAGCGTCTCGATGATGAAATCGCACGAAGATTGCTTGCCGGGGAGATACTGACAAAACCCGCCTGCCTGGCACCCTTACCTCTTGCCGGTGTTCCCGGTTGGTGGCCGTCTGATGAACAGTTTGATGCGGAATTTTATGCCGACCTGCAGGTCTTCAGACGACCGCCTGCCAACCTGATCCCGGCACCGGTGGCGAGTTTTTAGAAACAACCACGCTGGATGGGATCCCGACGAAATCTAATTGTCGGCTTTCCTGTAAGGTAAAAACGTTTCAGCATGCTGCTGATATTCGTCAGTACTACGCTTTTCATGATTAAGAAAATCCGCAATTGCCGCCCGGAACTGACTATCCGCTATCCAGTGATACGAGGCACTTTTGACCGGTTCGAAACCACGCATCAACTTGTGCTCGCCCTGGGTTCCAGGATCAAACTTTTGTATACCATGTTCGATACAAAACTCGATACCCTGGTAAAAGCAGGCTTCAAAGTGCAAACAGGAAACATCCTGCAGTGCACCCCAGTAACGACCATACAGACGATTACTGTCATGTAGAAACAACGAACTGGCAACGATCTCATCATCACGGCGGGCCACCACCAGCATTAACTGCTCTGCCATGGTTTCGCGCAAACGATCAAAAAACTCGCGATTGAGGTAGCCATCATGACCACTGCGTTTGCGGTAAGTGCTCATATAGCAATGGTAAAAGCCCTGCCATTCCTCATCGGAGATTTCAGCACCGGTTTTTCTCTGCACACTGACGCCCTGCTCCGCCACCTTGCGCCTCTCGCGTTTTACATTTTTTCTACGGGATGAACGGAGTGTAGACAGAAAATCATCAAAGCCATCGTAATCACGATTGAACCAGTGGAATTGCACGGCCTCCCTATGAAGAAAGGCACCTTCGTCTTTCATCTCCGCAAGCGCCTTCTGCAGACGCAAACCGGGGAACAATAAATGCCAGCTTGAATACTTCTGTGATACAGCCAACTGGTGGATAGCATTCAGTAATGCAGCAAATACCTTGTCCGGTTCCGCTGCATGAGAGATGCCTACCCGTGGTCCTTCCACCGGTGAAAATGGAATGGCAGTGACCAGCTTCGGGTAATAATTCAAACCGTGACGTTCATAGGCTTCCGCCCAGCCCCAGTCGAAAACAAATTCACCATAGGAATTGTCCTTGACGTACAAGGGCATAACAGCCAGAGGCTGTTCTCCATCCATTAACATCATATGCCGGGCTTGCCAGCCGGTTTGTGCATTGACACAACCACTTTCTTCCAGTGCCAGCAAGAATGCATGTTGCACGAAAGGGTTTTCGCTATCAAACAGCTCATCCCACAGTGCGGGTGGTATGTCGGCAATCGCGGTGAAAAATTTACAGTGCATAATCCAGTGTACTACGACAAGGGCATGGCATATTGAATACCGTGGGTCTGCCAACCCGAAAGGTAAATTTTATTGGGTTCTACTTAACACCATGCATTCCTTTACGTACCAGCGGTATCAATGCAAATGCCACTGCCGAAGCAACAATTCCGATCCAGAACATCATCATGAACATGTCACCGTAGCTCGCTGCTGCAACAGCCACGTCCAGCGTTTCTCCTTCCGGCACATCCATTGCTGTCAACTCACCAAACTTGGCAGCCAGCACCTCTGAATAGGCGGTTGCCAGGAACCAGGCGCCCATCATGACACTGACGACACTTGGCACCGACAACTGCGTCACCGCACTCAAACCAATGGGGGAAATACTGAGCTCGCCCAGCTCGAGTATTCCGTACGCCAACACCAGCCACCAGACACTTGCAACACCATTGATACCCGCCAGGTGAGCGGCATAGGCCATCGGCAAGAATGCCAGACCAGCCAATAACAATCCGATCGCGCTCTTTGCAGGTTTGCTGGGGTTCATTCCGCGTTTATCCAGCCACGGCCAAAGCCAGCTGAAAAGCGGGGAGAAAGCGACAATAAAAAATGCACCGAGAAAGGTCAGTGAACCGGCCGTCTGCTGCACAAAAGACATATCGCGGATAAAAGCTGCGAGCATCAATAAGGCGACCGACCCCAACAGTATTTCACCCAAGCGAAGTTTACCCTGGCCTGCGAGTCGCAATGCCATCAGCATGGCAAGTGGACTGATGATCAGCGGAATGATGGTCCAGGGAAGGACGGGGTCGCCAGTTGCTTTTGATACGCCGAACAAATCAGTCGTCAGCAATCGATCTGTAAATGCCACCCAGGAACCGTAGGTCTGTTCGTACAAGGTAAAAAACACCACGACCATCAGGATTAACCCAACCAGACTGAGCATTTGCTGTCTTTCGACCCGGTTGCATTTCTTACGCAAAAACCAGACAAACCAGGCAACCAGCACCGCTGACATGATGTGCATGGCACCGATCACGGTCCAGGTATTCTGCATAAGTTGCCAGATCACTGCTACCCCAAGCACTGAGCCCAGGTAAATCGCCCATTCTCGATTCAAGGGCCCCAGTACCTTTTCCTTGAGCAAGGCCGGGTTTTTCGGTTCAGCATGACCATGCAAATATTTTTGTCCGGTCAAAAAGACAACGAGACCCAGCAACATACCAATGCCTGCTGCACCAAAGCCATACTTCCAGCCGAAGGTCTCACCCAGGTAACCGCAAATCAGGCTGGCAAACAGTGCACCAACATTAATCCCGGCATAAAAAATTGTGAAACCACCGTCCCTGCGTGGATCATTTTGCGGATACAGCTTGCCTACGATGGTCGAAATATTAGGCTTCAAAAACCCGACACCACCGATAATCAAGGCCAGCGAGAAATAGAATATCTGCAATGCCCCCTCATCTCGCTGAACCTCACCAGCCACCAATCGGGCCTGTTCACCTTCAAAGGCCATGCCAAAATGCCCGACACATAACAGTATGGCACCCGCCACAACGGCCTTACGCATACCCAGCCAACGATCCGCCAACAAGCCACCGATAACCGGTACTGCATAAACCATGCCACCGTATGCCCCCAATAACTGGTAAGCAGGTACGTCACCAAACATGTGGTATTTAATCAGGTAAAGGAATAGAAGGGCCTTCATGCCATAAAAAGAAAACCGTTCCCACATCTCCGTAAAAAAGCAGATGTACAATCCTTTTGGCTGCCCCCAGAACTCTTCCCCGGGATGGAAATCTTGATCATTATCGATTGTGCTCATATTTTTCTTCGTTTTTGTGTAGCGGGATGATGTTTCATATTCCAATTGTAAACCAAATTCTTTTCGGAATAGTGCGATACATACGGTAAAATCTCCTGATCCAAAAAGTACAACATTACAAAAATAAACACCTGAGCAGACATGGAACAAAGACAAATTATTATTGATTGCGACCCCGGACAGGACGATGCTGTCATGTTGTTGCTTGCACTCGCCTGCCCGGATGAGCTCGATATCCTGGGTATTTCCACCGTCGCCGGCAATGTACCGCTGAACCTGACCCAGCGGAATGCCCGTATCATGTGTGAACTGGCCGGCAGGACCGACGTACCTGTTTTTGCCGGTTGTGACAAACCGATGCGTCACGAATTGATTACAGCTGAAAATGTCCATGGGAAAACGGGTATCGACGGTGTGGAGATTTACCAACCAGCCATGCCACTGCAGGAACGTCATGCGGTTGATTTCATTATCGAGACATTGCTCGAAGCCAGGGACAATTCCGTGACCCTTGTGCCGACCGGGCCTTTAACCAATATCGGTCAGGCGATTGCCAGGCAAGCGGACATCCTGCCAAAAATCAGGGAAATCGTCTTGATGGGAGGCGCCATGCGCGAAGGCGGCAACACCACCC
>CBDTVF010000315.1:0-4278 GCA_965363775.1 uncultured Gammaproteobacteria bacterium | reverse complement strand
GCGTCATCGCCGACTTTCGCGCACCGGATGTATTGCGGTTTGGTTTCGCGCCTCTTTACTTACGCTACAGGGACATCTGGGACAGCGTTCAGATACTGTCGGATATCATCGCTAATGGTCTTTATAAAGAAGAAAAATATTCCAGGCTGCAAAAGGTCACTTAGTAGGGTGGGTAACTTGTTACCCACGCATTGGTAATTGAATTGTGCAACACATCGTGGGTAACAAGTTACCCACCCTACAGCCCCCGCGAGGCACGATCCACAGCGGTAATCAAAGCACGACCCTTGTCACGCGTTTCCTGCCATTCTTTTTCAGCATCCGAATCAGCCACGATACCGGCGCCAGCCTGCACATGCAGCTTGCCTTCGTGGATAACTGCGGTGCGTATGGCAATGGCAAGATCGGTGTCATCGTGCCAGGAGATGTAACCAACGGCACCTGCATAGATATTGCGTTTGACAGGTTCGAATTCGTTGATGATTTCCATGGCCCGGAATTTGGGCGCACCCGACAGGGTCCCGGCAGGGAAAGCAGCGCGTATCGCATCCATGGCACACAGGCCATCATCCAGGTCGGCCTGCACCTCGGAGACGATATGCATGACATGAGAATAACGCTCAATAATCATCTGGTCGGTCATTTCCACGCTGCCGGTTTTCGCTACCCGACCCGCGTCGTTGCGGCCAAGATCTATCAGCATCAGATGTTCAGCACACTCTTTTGGATCTGCCAGCAATTCCTCAGCCAGTGCCTGGTCTTCCGCAGCCGTTTTGCCACGATGTCGTGTTCCAGCGATCGGTCTCAAGGTAACCCGGCGGTTCTGCACGCGCACCAGCACCTCGGGTGAAGAACCGACGATCTGTGTGTCACCAAGATCGATAAAATACATATAAGGTGAAGGATTCAGGGCACGCAATGAACGGTATACATCAAGTGAGCTGGCCTGGTACGGCACACTCATACGTTGCGACAGAACAACCTGAAAAATATCCCCTGCAAGGATGTATTCCTTACTTTTCTCAACTGCAGCAACAAAATCCTCACGGTTGAACCGGTAGGAAAAATCCTCTTCCTTCACCGCTTCACCAGATACCCTTAGTCCATAACCGGTACTGGCAGAGCGTAATTTATGCTCAATTTCATCCAGTCGTTGCTGTGCGAGTTGAAACGTGCCCGGTTGGCCGGCATCGGCGTGAACAATCAACCATAATCGTCCTTCCAGGTTGTCCAATACTGCCACTTCCTCTGAAAGCAGCAACTCAATATCCGCAGTGCCCAGATCATCCGGCTTGTCTGCGGTTGCGAGCTTGGGTTCAATCAGCTGTACGGTTTCGTAGCCGAAGTAGCCGACCAGACCACCACTGAACAGCGGAAGCTCTTCCAGCCTGGGCACGTTGAACTCGCTTTGCAATTCGGCGATACGTGCCAAGGGATCTGAAACCGTCTCTTCGTCAACCAGAACACCATCGTCAGAAATAGACAATGTGTGACCGCGGACGGTATAGCGACGTCGGCACGGCAGACCAATAATGGAATAGCGGCCCCAGGTTTCACCACCTTCAACCGACTCCAGCAGATAGGAATCAGTCCCTTCCGCCAGTTTCAGATAAACCGATAAAGGCGTATCCATATCAGCCAATACAGACCGGTAAACCGGTATGCGGTTGTAACCTTCGGAACGCAGTTGCTCAAATTGTTCGTTATTCACACAGGTTTCCCATTTAAAAGAGGTGCTTGAAAAGGCAGATTCTAACAAGAATCCGTAGCTGGTTTCAGCAGATAAAGTTGCTAGGCAGGTAAACGTATTGTGAATTCGACCCCAGTATCATCCGGCAGGTTACAAGCACTCACCGAACCACCATGCGCCTCGGCCACCAAACGTACAATATGCAGACCAAGACCAAGGTGCTGACCACTCACACGATTTTCCCGATGTGAAACCAGTGAATCGAATAATTGCTCATGCAGAACATCGGGTAAACGGCTTCCACGGTTGGCCACTGAAAGCAGGCATGTGTTTTCTTCAAGCCCCAGTGAAATGTTTATCTCACAATCCTGTGGGCTGAGGCCGATGGCATTATCGACAAGTTTGTCCAACGCTTGCGCAATCAGGTCCGGAGCACAGCGAATCTCACAGTTTTCAACCAGCAGATTGAGATTAATCGTGCGAGAAGGATTGACCAGTCGATAGGCATCAACGCTATGCTTCAGCATCTCACCAAGGTCGATGGTTTCCCAATCAGCGGTTTTAACCGAACCCTCGAGTCGCTGTGCTTCGCTCATCGCTGCCACGATAGCAGACTGACGATCCAGACCCTCCCGGGCTCTTGACAGGTATTGCCGTGCCTGTGGGTCCAGATCATGACTGGAGAGATTTTCCAAAGATGAGCGGGTAATCGCAATCGGCGTCTTGAGTTCATGAGACAAACGGCCGGCCAGCTTTTGCAGGTAAACCGTGTATTCCGCCACCGCCCTGAGTAGTTTCTCGGTATTGCGCGCCAATTCACCCAGTTCATCACCGGATGTGGTCAGAGGCAGTTCTGAAACCTGGCCACTTTTATCCATGGCGCGACTAACCGCACCGCTGAGTTTTTGTACCCGGTGAGATAAGCGCGACGCGAATAGCCACAAACCCGCGGCCAGCACCACAACCAACAACAGGGCGATTAATGAAAAACGACCCAGAGCCCGGTTGGTCATCAACAACAGGCCTTCAGAGCGGGTTTCCAGAACCATCGCACCCACTATCTCGCCCGCCATCTCATCCCCCACCTCATTCGAGTTATTCCCGGATGCAAAAACCGGCACCGCGACGAGGTTATAGACTGCCGCGCTGACAGCATCACGGTTCCACAATGTTCCATTCTCACCCCGCAATGCACTATTGACCGCGCCGGTCTCAAAGCGGACAGGCCAGTCTGGCGGGGTTTCACGTTGCGGCATGGCTGAATCGGCAACTGCCTGGTAGATCATACGTTGCACCCAGGTCAATTCGCTACCGCTGGCCATGGCTGCGGAACCGGAGTCAGCCACTACCCAACCATCGGCCTGCACCAGCCAGGCCCGGGATTTCCCGGGTACAGTTCTTGACAACCACTGCGCGGTGGCGTCATCGCGGCTGACCAGTTCCAGCCACTGCCCCTGTTGTCTGCCATTCAGGGTGCCGGCATATCGCTCGGTGGACACACCCTGCATGGTATAGGCCGGTGCCACGGCACCGATACTGATACGTTCCACATCGCCTGGCAGACCAATCTCCAGTTTGTAACCGTCAGCATCATCCATCCACGCGGCATCCAGACGGGTACCTTTTCCACCCTGGCTATTGACCGTTAAGGGTCCGGGAGCCTCTGTTGCAATCATGTAACTGAATTGACCGCGCTTGCTTTGTATATACAGCATCACACCGGCTCTCTGAGTGGCGTCGCTGGTTCCTGTATTGAATGTAGTTGCCTTGATATCACCGGGATCGGTGACTTTGACCGCCAGGTAAAAATGGCTGCCGTATCGACCGGCCAACAGGTCCAGTTTCAACCGACCACCGTCTGATTCAAAACCAAGCCCCTGATCATTCTCGGGCCAGTCGGTGATATACCCATCCACGACAGGCTCATTCATCAACTGGCGCAGCGGTAAGATCCGACCACGTGCGAGTTTGAGTTCATCCTGGTATTCCAGCGGTAGTGCCTGCGAGATCGTTTGCGCGGATTTCAATAGCGCGTTTTCCTCCGCCTCGCGTAAAAAGTTCTCCAACTCCTGCACCAGTTTCCAGCCGGACAATGGCAGTAACAGGGTCAGCAAAGACAGTGCCAGTAACTGGTTCCTTAGTCGCATGCTACTTACCGTTCGTCAACCTGCGGAACTGTTCCAGCGGTATCCCGCACCATAAACGGTATCCAGTTTGTCGAAGGAATCATCGACGGCTTTAAATTTTCGTCGAATTCGTTTTACATGACTGGTAATGGTTTGGTCATCGACGAGAATATTGGCATCATCCATCAATTGCTGACGCGAGCGGACATGACCGGGATGGCGGACAAGAGAGTGTACGATCCACAGTTCGGTGACTGTCAGCGGAATAACCTGGCCATTCCATTGAACCTCCATGCGTTCTGCCGACAGGCGCAATGCATCACGCTCCAACCAGGTGTTGCTAGTCTGCTCACCCGACAACATTTCGACACGACGGAACAGGACTACGATCCTGGCCATCAGGTGCGGCAGGCTGATGTCCTTGGTCAGGTAGTCATCTGCACCCAGCCTGAGACCTGAAAT
>CBDTVF010000314.1:0-4281 GCA_965363775.1 uncultured Gammaproteobacteria bacterium | reverse complement strand
CCCCAAAAGCCATTGGCACCTATTCACAAGCTGTCAAACACCAGGGCCTGGTCTTTATTTCCGGACAGATCCCGCTCGATCCCGAGAGCATGGAGATCGTTGAAGGCGGGATAGAAGCCCAGATCCAACGGGTTTTCGAAAGTCTGTCGGCTGTCTGCGCCGCTGCCGGTGGTTCACTGGATGACATCCTCAAGCTGACTATTTTCCTGACCGACCTGGGTAATTTCCCGCAGGTCAACACCATTATGGGGCAATATTTCTGCGCACCTTACCCGGCACGCGCTGCGGTAGAAGTGTCTGCGCTACCCAAAGGTGTTGATGTCGAAATGGATGCCATATTAGCGGCGCCTTGACAGCTGCCAAGCCCATGAAATTAACGGACCTGCATGGTGTAGGGCCGAAACTTGCTGAAAAAATCAAGTCACTTGGCATCAGCCAGGTGACGGATCTGTTGTTTCACCTGCCAAATCGTTATGAAGACCGCACCCGAATACACCCGATTGGAAGCTGCAGTCCCGGTCAACGTGTTTTGATAGAGGGCCGGGTTGAACACTCTGCAATTGTTCGCGGCCGTCGCTCAATGCTGGTGGTGGTACTGTCTGACGGTACCGGTCGCATCACCCTGCGATTTTTCCATTTTCGTGCTTACCAGAGACAACAGCTGTCCGCAGGCACACAATTACGCTGTTTCGGGGAAGTCCGGGCCGGGTTTCAGGGCCTGGAGATGATACACCCAAGCTATAACCGTCTCAGTGGCTATGACAATGAACCGGTCGCTGACCGATTGACACCCGTCTATCCCAGTGCAGAAGGCCTGGGTCAAAAAAATTGGATTAAATTAACTGACCAGGCATTGGCTCTGATGCGGCGTGGCGAGTTGCAATTGGAGGAGTTGCTGCCCGGGGCGCTGTTAAGACAGCTTAAACTGCTGCCATTGAACGAAGCGTTGGACTATATTCATCGGCCACCACCCGATGCCGACGTGGCAGCCCTGATCCTGCGTGAACACCCCACGCAAAAACGTCTTGCCCTTGAAGAAATGCTGGCTCACAACCTGAGTATGCAAAGGCTGCACCGTCTTCAACGTGTAAGAAAAGCACCTTTGATGCCACAACGTTCTGCTGCAGAAACTGATTTTTTGCAGCGCTTGCCGTTTGCACTGACCGGAGCACAGGCGCGGGTAAGCAGGGAAATCAGTAGTGACCTCGAGAATACCAAACCCATGTTGAGACTGGTTCATGGTGATGTGGGTTCCGGAAAAACCGTTATCGCGGCACTGGCGGCCTTAAGAGCGGTTGACAACGGCTATCAAACAGCGATCACCGCTCCAACTGAATTATTGGCAGAACAACATTTACGTGTATTCAGCGACTGGCTGAACCCACTGGGAATCAAACCGGTGTGGCTAAGCGGGAAGGTCACCGGTAAGAAACGAACCGAGGCTTTGCAAAGAATAGCCAACGGTGCCGAAGTTATTATCGGAACACATGCTTTGATGCAAAAAGGGGTTGAGTTCAATCGCCTGGGCTTGGTAATCGTCGATGAACAACACCGGTTTGGTGTGCATCAACGTATGGATTTGCTTGAAAAAGGCGGCACCGAAGATCAACAGGCACATCAATTGATCATGACGGCAACACCCATACCCCGGACCCTGGCCATGACGGCCTATGCCGGTATGGATGTCTCTGTCATAGATGAGTTACCCCCGGGCAGAAAAACTGTCAACACCGTGGTTTTGTCCAACCAGCGCCGTGGGGAGATCATCCAGCGGGTTGCAAAAGCATGCGGCAACAATCAACAGGCTTACTGGGTCTGCACGTTAATTGAGGAAACCGACTTGATAGAAGCCCAGGCCGCCGAGGATGTGGCCAAAGACCTGCGCAATGAATTGCGTGAGCTCAATATCGGATTGATCCATGGACGATTAAAGCCAGCGGAAAAGCAGCAGGTGATGGATGAATTCAAAGCAGGTGATATCAACCTGCTGGTTGCCACAACCGTCATCGAGGTTGGAGTCGATGTGCCCAATGCCTCGTTGATGATTATTGAAAATGCAGAGCGACTGGGACTGGCACAACTCCACCAGTTGCGTGGCCGGGTCGGGCGTGGTTCCAGTCAGTCCAGCTGTGTTTTGATGTATAACCCACCGCTGGGTGACCTTGCCAAACAACGGTTGGAAATCATGCGGGAGACTGCAGATGGCTTTCGAATTGCCGAGAAAGACCTGGAACTGCGTGGACCAGGTGATGTATTGGGCACCCGCCAAACCGGTATGCTGTTATTTCGTATAGCTGACCTGGCCCGTGATGCCGGATTATTAAAAATGGTCCCCACTACTGCCGATACACTGCTCAAAGAACATCCGCAACAGGCAGACAAACTGATTCGTCGCTGGGTCGGTGATGCTTCCCGTTTTGCCGGTGTTTGACAATAAGAGTTTATTGGCAGGGGTTTAACGACCCAAAGAAACAGACCGGTATACACCGGAATTTAACGCGACAGCGAATGACTCCACTTCCAAACGTGCTTGGTCAATATCTCTTTCAATCTGCTGTTTGATGACTGCAAATTGCGGTTCCTGACGTAAGGAATCCAGACGCAAATCCATATCGAGCATCCAGACACCCCTAAAACCCCTTTCGTAGGCAATCTGCAGGCTGTTGAGTGCCGCATCAGATTCGCCTCTCAGTGCCTGAATACTGGATTCGGTGTAATAGATGTCGGCATCATCCGCGCCATTGATCCGGGCACGGCGCACTGCACGTTCTGCGGAGGTCAGCCTTTGCTCTGCAAGTTCAGTGTTACCAGCGTCGAACAGTAACGCGGATGATAAAGTTACATAATATATCTGATAACCACCCCAGGTTTGTTCAGAATCTTCATCAATTGCTTCTTCGAGCCAGGTTCTGGCCTTATCTTTGTCACCCGCCACAAGACTGATCATGCTTTTTTGAAAGTAGTAGTGTTGCTGGAGCTGTTTCGGCAAACCATCGACCGAATCCCCGTATTGTTCTTTTACCAGTCGTTCGGCTTTTTCGAGTCTTCCCTGTTTGAGCAGCAGAAAGAAATATTTGAAACGCATAGCAGAATTGTCACCGGCAATACCCATACCATCAACAAGCAACTGCTCGGCCTTTTCAATGGCACCCAGACTTTCCCAGGCACTTGCAAAGGTTTCAATGACCACGGGACTCTCGGGTTCGAGATCGTAGGACTGGCTGGCATATCGCCATGCATCGACCAGGTCACCACTTTGCATGGCGTAACCAGCCATGATCCTCAGCAATGTCGCAGAGTCCGGTCTCAGCGCAACCAGGCCTTTCAAAAGATCCTTAGCTGCGGCGTAGTCACCGCGGGCAGTCAGGTTTCCGGCGAAATTGATTGCCAGTAATTCATTCAACGGGTCTATCGCCATCGCCTGTTGTAAGATCTGACTCTGCTCCGGTAATCTGCCAAGCTTACCCAACACAGTTCCAAGCCATAAATATGCCGGAATATAGTCTTCATCTAACTTGAGAGCCTGACGCAGAGCAGATTCTCCTGCATCCATCTGTCCTATCTGTATGCGGGCCAGGCCAAGTGCGGCAAAAGCCTCAGCGGACCCCGGATCAATCTCCAGTGCCTTTTCTATCATTGGCATGGCCCGTTCAGTTGCCTTCATATTGGTCAAATTGCCATACATCGACAACAGCAACCATGAGTCCGCTATGGCGGCATAGGCGGGTGCAAACGATGGATCATGCTCCAGGGCCTTGGCAAACAAGGTAATCGCTTTTTGCAATTCATCCGGTGAACGGCGCCACCAGTGCAAACGCCCGGTTCTGTACGCCTCAAAGGCGGCAAGGTTATGGGGTCTTGAAGCGGGTTTCTGCTCCAGTCCGGCAAACGAATCCACCAGGGCTGTCGCAATCGCGCTGGCAACTTCATCCTGGATGGCAAAGACATCATCCAGTTCACGATCATAGGAATTTGACCAGATGTGATAACCGTCTTCGACGTTAATCAGCTGGGCGGTCAAACGGATACGGTCACCGGATTTTCTGATACTGCCTTCCAATACGGTACTGACATTCAACAAACGACCGATTTCACGAATATCCTTGTCAGGCTTGCGGAAAGCAAACGATGAAGTACGCGCTGCCACGTGCAGACCCTGGACTTTGGCCAATACATTGAGAATCTCTTCTGCAATGCCATCTGAGAAATATCCCTGGCTACTGTCTTCAGAGAAGTCGGTAAATGGCAAAACCGCTATGGAGTTCTCCGGTGCGACAAAAT
>CBDTVF010000313.1:0-4312 GCA_965363775.1 uncultured Gammaproteobacteria bacterium | reverse complement strand
AATGGTTAAAGTACAGGAAAATATGGCCCGTTTGCCCGCAGAGGACCGCGCAGCCATTGCTGCCTATTTGAAAAACCTGCCTTTGCTGGAGTGATTGAGAACTGCCAGGGAGTCCTGGCAGTTCTTTTCAACATTTTTTAGTTCTTACTCTGATTCTGTGTTCATTTTTTCCAGGAAATCTTCAAGCACAACTCCAAGATCGGGATAACCGATCTCCTGCAAGTCGTAATATACCCTGGTGCTTGGCTTGGTGATGTTGATTATCCGGTTGAGATCGATCGGTGTACCAATAATGACGGAATCACATTCTGTATTATTAATCGTATCCTCAAGGTCCTGGGTTTGCTGCTCCCCATAACCCATTGCCGGCAGAAGGCTACCGATCTGCGGATATATCTCAAAAGTCTCAGACAATTTGCCGACGGTATAGGGCCGTGGGTCAACACATTCAGCCGCGCCAAACTTCATGGCAGCAACGGTACCGGCACCGAGGGTCATCTGACCGTGGGTCAGTGTCGGGCCATCTTCAACGACCAGTACTTTTTTCCCTCTGATTAATGAAGGGTCATCTACCGTGATCGGTGAGGCGGCATCAATGACGACGGCTGCGGGGTTTACTTTTGCGATATTCTGCCTGACTTGTTGTATGCCTTCCGGTCCTGCGGTATCTATCTTGTTGATGATAACCACGTCGGCCAGTCTCAGGGTTACTTCACCCGGGTAATAGTTCAATTCATGACCTGGCCGGTGTGGATCTACTATGGTAATGTTGAGGTCGGGTTTGTAGAACGGAAAATCGTTGTTGCCACCGTCCCAAAGAATGATGTCGCAGCCATCGGGATCGTTCTCAGCTGCCCTCAGAATAGCTTCATAGTCGACACCTGCGTATATGACATTGCCCCGCACGACATGAGGCTCATACTCTTCCATCTCTTCGATGGTGCAGTCATGTTTTGCAAGATCTTCGACCTTGGCAAAGCGTTGCACTTTTTGTGCAACCAGGTCGCCGTAGGGCATCGGATGACGAATGGCGACGACCTTCAGACCCTTCTCCATCAGGTATTCAATGATTTTCCTGGAAGTCTGGCTCTTTCCACATCCTGTTCGTACCGCACCCACTGCGATGACAGGTTTGCATGATTCCACCATGGTATCGTCGGGTCCCAGCAGCATGAAGTTGGCGCCGGAGGCATTGACAAGCGCACTCACACTCATCACTTTCTGATAGGTGACATCACTGTATGAGAATACACAATCGTCTACGTCGAGTTCCTTGATCAACCGTGTCAGGTCTTCTTCCGCAAAAATCGGTATGCCGTTGGGGTAGAGATCCCCGGCTAATTCGGCAGGATATTTTCTGCCGTCAATATCCGGGATTTGAGCTGCTGTGAAAGCAACCACGTTGTAACTGCCATTTCCACGAAAATATGTGTTGAAGTTATGAAAATCTCTCCCGGCAGCGCCGAGAATAATGACATTCTTTTTCATGATAATCCTCGTTTTTTATTGTTAGGTTCAAGTACCTAAAAATTGGCGTAAAAGTATCATATTTATGGGTTTTTGTTTATCTGAATCTGGGTTTTTACCAGACTATCAGAGGTTTGCATGATCCTAATCAATTCAAAGTCCGAGAGTCTAATCCAATGCTTCAATATTTGCGTCAGAATTGACCTGTATCACTTCATACATTCGTCTTTCCGTATATCTTTTACAGCAACTTATTTGAAGCAACATATTTAATCCATTGATATGCGGAGAGCAAGCATGACAGAGCAGAATACAGCACAAAAATACGTTTACCTTTTTGGAGAAATTAAAGAAGTCTTGAGCCACCTTGATGGCGATTGGGAGGCGCTGAGAGGACTACTCGGAGGCAAAGGTGCAAATCTGTTTGATGCCACAAGTCTTGATATTCCTGTACCACCCGGTTTCACGGTGACCACCGAAGGATGCAACGATTATCTTGCTGCAGACGAGAATTTTCCAGCCGGGCTATGGGATCAGGCACTCACAGCCATCACCGGTCTGGAGGAGTTGACGGGAAAGAAATTTGGCGACGCTAAAAATCCACTACTGGTCTCCTGCCGTTCCGGCGCAAAATTTTCAATGCCGGGTATGATGGATACCATCCTCAATATCGGTATGAATGATGAGATAGCGGCAAGCCTTGCCGCGCAGACCTCTCAGCCACGGTTTGCCTATGACCTGTACCGCCGATTGGTACAGATGTTTGGTAGTGTGGTGATGGGTGTGCCTGATGAAGTTTTTGAGGCTGTGTTGACTGCGCAAAGACGTGAATCCAATGTAGAAAGCGATTCGGACCTCGAAGCGGATGCATGGAAAGCGGTCACAATCAAATTCAGGGAAATTATCCGTACTTATACCGGAAGGGAATTTCCCACCGATCCCTATGAGCAGCTACAACAGGCCACCGAGGCCGTATTCAAATCCTGGAATGGAAAACGCGCCAACGATTACAGAAACGCTGCCAATATAGCCCACGACCTGGGTACAGCAGTCAACATTCAGACCATGGTCTTTGGCAATACCGGTGACGATTCAGCCACCGGCGTATTTATGTCACGCAACGCGACCACCGGTGAATCCCAGCTTGAAGGTGATTACCTGATCAATGCACAGGGTGAAGACGTAGTGGCCGGAACCAGGACGACGCTTCCTATCCGGCAACTGGGTGATGATATGCCGGAGCAGTTCGCTGAGCTGGAACAGATTGCCCATCGTCTTGAAAAACACCATCGCAATATGCAGGACATGGAATTTACCATTGAGCGGGGCAAACTCTGGCTTCTTCAGACACGTGACGGAAAACGTACGGCACAGGCCGAAGTACGTATCGCCGTGGACATGGTGGATGAAGGTCTGATTACTATTCAGGAGGCAGTGTCCCGTGTGAAAACCGATCAGGTTGATTTCTTCCTGCATCCCCAGCTCGATGCTGAAGCGCTCAAAGGCGTAGAGCCCATCGCCAAGGGTCTGAATGTATCACCGGGTGCTGCGGTTGGTATCATCGCTTTTGAGCCGGGACTTGCCGAGCGCTGGGCGAAGGAGGATGGCAGGAACGTCATTCTTGTAAGACCTGAAACCAGGCCGGACGATGTACATGGTATGTTGGCGGCAAAGGGCGTGGTTACCTGCAAGGGTGGACGCACCTCCCATGCGGCCCTGGTCGCACGCCAGTTTGGTAAACCTGCCGTGGTGGGTGTCAACGATATGGTAATCGACCTGGACAATCACCAGATGACGGTGGGTGAAGACCTGGTCATCAAGGAAGGTGAATATCTGTCCATTGATGGCAATACGGGTCTGATCTTCAATGCAAAACTCCCCACCCAGATTCCGGATTTCAATGACCCGTATCTCATCAAGATACTCTCATGGGCTGATGAAATTCGCAAAATTGGTGTGCGCGCAAATTCAGACTATCCTGAAGATGCGGAGCGGGCGAGACTGTACGGGGCCAAGGGTATTGGTCTGTGCCGCACTGAGCACATGTTTTTCCAGGAAGACCGTCTGCCCATCATGCAAAAGGTTATCGTTGCCAGCACCCTTCTTGAACGCAATGAAGCTATTGCTAAACTCATGCCTATGCAACGTTATGATTTTGAAGGACTGTTTCGTGCCATGGACGGCTATCCAGTCATTATTCGATTGTTGGACCCACCTCTGCACGAGTTCCTGCCTTCGGCCAGCGAGCTGATGATAGATCTGACGGATCTCAAGTTACGTTTACAGCACCTGTCCAATCTCAAGGATGTAGACCGTGCATTGGAGGAGATCGAGGCTAAACGCGCAGTGTTACAGCGTGTTGAGATGTTGCATGAGGAGAATCCGATGCTGGGTACCAGGGGTGTACGTTTGGGTATCACCATCCCCGGTCTTTACACGATGCAGGTTCAGGCGATATTTGAAGCCGCCTGCCGCTGTGTTGACGATGGTGTCGACGTCATTCCCGAGGTGATGATCCCCCTGGTTTCACATGAAAATGAGTTCAATATCATGCGGGAAACACTGGAAGTCGTTGCCCGGGAAGTCATGGAAGAGCACGGTCTCGATATACCGTACGTGATCGGTACCATGATTGAGATTCCACGTGCGGCGTTGACTGCCGGTGATATCGCCAAAACTGCCGAGTTCTTCTCTTTTGGCACCAACGACCTCACTCAAACAACCTACGGGATTTCCCGCGATGACGCCGAGTCTGGCTTCCTGGTCGAATATCTGCGGACCGGTATACTCGAGGACAACCCGTTTGCCAGTATCGACCCGGAAGGTGTGGGACGTCTGATGGAAC
>CBDTVF010000312.1:0-4331 GCA_965363775.1 uncultured Gammaproteobacteria bacterium | reverse complement strand
CGGAAGAACCGCTCGCGAAGAGAACCATTTCACCAACCCCGGCACCAACGGCATCTACCGCCACTACCGAACCGTCCGCAGGCTTGTTATCGTGCCCCCAGAGACCCAGCATCAGGAACCTGAGCCCGACAAGCTTGGGATCTTTTTCGGTGGCAACGACGGTACCGAGGACTTTTGCAAGTTTCACGGCAGCATCCCTCCTGCAATCACTATGTCTCTGAAGTTTCGGGACTGCGGCCCAACGGGATCGCCATGTCGACACCGTTATGAGGACGTGCAATCACATGTACGGCAACAACGTCACCAACACGTGCACCGGCAGTGCGTCCAGCATCACAAGCCGCCCTGACTGCTGCGACGTCACCTCGTACAACTGCAGTGATGTAACCACCACCTGTTTTTTCATAACTGACAAGTTCGACCTTGGCAGCTTTGACCATTGCGTCGGCTGCTTCCACCATCGCCGGAAAACTCCGGCATTCGATCATTCCTAGTGCTTCTGACATTATCTTGCTCCTCACTATTCGGGCCATTAAGCCCGGGTTAATCTATGTGACTAAAACCTGTGTATTACCTTTTTGTCTTCTTACCCGTAACCGCCTCAATTGCCAGCGTTGCCGCTTTATGAGCCTCCACAACGTCCCTCTCTTCACCACCGATGTAGACACGTCCGAAACTACCGACAGCACGTACATCGAGAATATTGATATCCGCTGCCTTTTCGGCCTCATTAGCTGCCAGCGCAGCATAAGCCGCAGGCTCTACTTCGAGCACAAACAGAGTTTGCCCTGCCAGGATCATGTTTCCATAACGGAAACGGTTGATCAGCATGGTCTGTGTGTCTTCGAGGTGACGAATCACCTGGTTGGCAACCACCCGTGGTTTATGACGATCCTTTTCTTCCAGACCCAGGTAATCGAGAATCGCCTGTCCAGCCTGCCTTACATCGGCCTGGCTTTCGGAATGCAACTCGAGCATACCGTAATGCCGTTCAACGATCTGCATTCCGGCCGTGACATCCGTTGACTTGAGCGCAACGTCTAAAATCTCGTTAATTGCCATACCAGGGGCAATTTCTACGAATAGGCTCGCCTGCCCTACTTTTGGCAGGTAACCCTTTGAAATTGTTGCCTGGTAGGAGGCAAATTGGGGCTGCAACGAATCAAGAAATACGTAAGCTCTCAAATCGACCATGTTTAATACTCCTCTAAGCGCTAACGCTTGTTGATTTTGCTTCTCGCACGATACCAATACTGGCGCTGACACCCAAACGGGTAGCGCCGGCCTCAATCATGGCCATGGCATCACTATAGGAACTGATTCCACCGGAGGCCTTGACCTCCATGCCTGCACCACGCACGACGGATGCCATGAGTGCTACATCGCTGACGGTGGCACCGCCGGTCGAGAAACCAGTAGATGTCTTGACGAAATGGGCGCGTGCCTTTTTGGCGAGTTCCGAGGCCCGCCGCTTCTCTTCATCTGTTAAAAGTGCTGTTTCCAGGATCACCTTGCATACTGCATTGCCATCGACACAATCCTCGACCACGGACTTTATATCACGAAGCACAAGTGCATCGTTGCCACTCTTAAGTGCGCCAACGTTGATGACCATGTCGATTTCGCGGGCGCCATTACGTATGGCACGGCGGGCTTCCATGGCCTTGATCTCGGGTTCATTGGCACCGAGTGGGAAACCAACAACCGTGCAGGTAAGAACCTCACTACCCCTTAACAGGCTGGCTGCCAGTGATACCCAGGTCGGGTTGATACACACTGACCGGAAATTAAACTCAAGAGCTTCGGCACAAAGCTTGCGTACTTGTTCCTCTGTTGCGTTGGGCTTAAGTATGGTGTGATCGATGTAACGTGCCAGGTCACCGGGAATGTTTCCAGGCTGCTCTGCCGGAGCCACGCAGGTCAAACCTGTAGCACCCAGTTTTACAAACTCACGTGCCGCTTCGGGGTTGTCGCTAACGGACTCACCGGCGGGTTCGGCACTCGACATCGGCCCGATAATCTGATGTAACCTGTTGACAACCCTTTCAATATCCTGATCGGACAGGTCCAGATTGCCACTTTCTTCGGTGAACATAGCAACACGATTCAAATGGCGGGTCTCGGTACAATCAGTCGTCAGCCAGGTGTCAACCAATTGCTCTGCGAGTCCGGTACCCACCTGGCCTGCGCCCAGTGTCAGTACGTTGGCATCGTTGTGCTCGCGGCAATGGCGTGCAGTTAACAGATTATTGGCAACCGCCGCACGCACACCGGGTACTTTATTGGCAACCATGCAAGAACCGATGCCGGCACCGTCGATAATGATTCCGACATCTGCTCTACCCTGTCCTACGGCTTCTGCGGCCGCACGGGCAAAGACGGGATAATCTACAGCTTTGCGAGATGAAGTGCCAAAATCCTCCACCTGGTGTCCATTCTTGCGTAAATGGGCTACCAACACGGCTTTCAGGTCAAAACCACCATGATCGGCACCAATTGCGATTCTTTTAGGAGCTGTCACGTCCATACCGCCGAATCATCTGGTCTTTTTGCGCGCTGAACAAGTCGATTGGGACTTGTATCCGCGTCAAGAATCTTTTGTAACTTCATAATGTGTAGTCGAAGACGCTCTCGTCCCATTCCGGTGATACGAAATTCGGTTAAGGTACGTCGGCCTTTCATGATTTTGTTGATTTCAATGTAACCAGCTTCATCCAATTTGCGTGTTTGTGCATGTAAATTGCCATCTGACAGGCTGGTGGCAGCTTTTAACGCGGAAAAGGAGACTGGTTCGCCCGGAATGAGCGCCGCAAGGATGCCTAGTCGGCATGGAGCACTGATCATTTTGTCAAAAACATATTTCATATTGGTTTTAACTCTATTTTGCAAAGTATCTGTTATGAAACATGTCAATGTCAAGAGTTATCTGGAGTAAAACGGAGACTGTCGGTGTAGTTTGCTTTATTTCAGAAAGCTTTTGGCATTGAAGGTTGACGCATCATGCGGGCTTTAGAGTGTGTGTAGTCCAAGTACTTGTGTTTACAAAGGTTCAAGAGCAACAAAAAAGGGAGGCCGTGCAGAAAACGATATCGGTAAGGTGTTCCGAGACTCGCCGTAAATACGTCCTTGTAGGCTCGGGCGCGACATCCTTGTCGCTCACGGTCTCAGAACACCTTACCGACACCGTTTTTGATCCACTAATGTCGTTTTATTGCACCATGGTAACTCAGTATTTGCCCATCAAGAGCCGTTTTGTGGCAAAATACGCGCTGTTTTCAATCACTGTTTGACTAATCGTAATGACCAACATATTTCGGGTGGGACTACTGGTTTCACCCTTCCTCTTATTGCTCTCACAAAACACCCTCCTGGCGGATGATGACACCGGTGAGGATATGTATGAGAACGATATTCAGGAACATGTGCAGGTTACCGCGACGCGCACCAATAAACGTGACATTGATATTGCTGCTGCTGTAACCGCAATTGATGAGGAATCGATTCTTGAACTCGCTCCTGATGTAATTGCCGAGATGTTGCGTGGTCAGCCCGGTGCATTTTTTCAACAGACCACACCCGGTCAGGGAATACCAATCATAAGAGGGCTCAAGGGTTCACAGGTGTTGCATATGGTCGATGGTATGCGTCTGAACAATGCCTTTTTCCGCAATGCCCCCAATCAATACCTTGGACTGGTAGATTCATTTGCGACCCAACGGATAGAACTGGTACGTGGCTCCCAGGGTTCACTTTATGGGGCCGATGCGATGGGTGGTGTGCTTAATATTCTCACCCATGAACCCAACTATGATGATACTGAATGGCAACAGGAAGGCCGTCTCTACGGAAGCTATGACAGTGTAGATAAAGGCTGGATTATCAGTGCCCGCACACAGGGTGGCAAGCAGGGCTGGGGCTTTGCGGGTGGTGCGAGCTACCAGGATCACTCTGACCGCACTTCCGGAAGTGGTGAGAAGCTGAGTCCTTCCGCATATAAATCAAAGGCAGCTGATCTTAAGTTTGTAGTGGATACCAGTGAACGGTCCAGCCTGATGTTATCTGCGCAGGTCATGGAGCAACCATCGACGCCACGATATGATGAACTGGCACCTGGTTTTGGCCAGGAAGTGCCCTCTTCCGAGCAATTCCTTTTTGAACCAAACCGACGCAGCTTTGTTCATGCCCGTTTCCGTCTCGATGGACAAGCCGCATGGTTTGATCAATTTGAGGCCCATGTTGCACGGCAAGTTATCACTGACGACAGGTTGACGCAGGAGTATGGCAACCCGGAAATTGTCACTGAACACAACAGCAGCACATTGGATGGTGTA
>CBDTVF010000311.1:0-4334 GCA_965363775.1 uncultured Gammaproteobacteria bacterium | reverse complement strand
TACCATTAAAATACGCCGCTCAAACACCTTGCTTCCGGCGCGAAGCCGGTTCGGCCGGTCAGGATACACGCGGTATGATTCGCCAGCACCAGTTTGAAAAAGTTGAGCTGGTACATGTCGTCAGGGCTGAAGAATCAGCGGCCGCGCATGAAGAGCTGATTAGCAATGCTGAAGTAATTCTGCAAAAACTGAACCTGGCCTACCGCACCATTGTGTTGTGCACCGGTGATATGGGCTTCTCAGCCTGCAAAACCTACGATATCGAAGTCTGGCTGCCAGGGCAGGGCGCCTACCGTGAAATTTCATCCTGCAGCAACTGCAGCGATTTCCAGGCACGGCGTATGAAGTCGCGGGTGCGTAACCCGGAAACTGGCAAACCCGAATTGGTACATACCCTCAATGGTTCCGGTCTGGCCGTTGGGCGTACCCTGATAGCGGTGTTAGAAAATTACCAGCAGCGGGATGGATCTATTCGGATTCCCGAGGTGCTACAGCCTTACATGGGTGGACAGGAAGCAATCATTCCGTAACCCAACTGTAGGGTGGGTAACTTGTTACCCACGGTTCTTTATTTCACGACCAAATCCATCATCAATACAAAAAAATCGTGGGTAACAAGTTACCCACCCTACGTACCTCGTAATTGATCGGTGACATTTGATCGCTATCAAAAAAAGGCCCGCATCAAGCGGGCCTTTTCAATTCATTGCTTAACTACAATCAATCTTCACCAAACCCAAAACCCAATATGTGCAGCAAACTTGTAAACAGGTTAAACAAGCTGACAAACAAGGTAACCGTGGCCATGATGTAATTGGTCTCACCGCCGCGTATGATCTGCTGGGTCTGATACAGGATCAAACCTGCCATCAACAGAATAAACATGCTGGATACGGCCAGACCCAATGCTGGTAATTGAAAGAAGAAATTACCAATAGCAGCAAGGAAAGCCACCAGGATACCAATGGCCAGGAATTTACCCATAAACGAGAAATCACGTTTACTGGTCAATGCCAGCCCGGACATGGCCAGGAATATGACCCCGGTACCACCGAGCGCCATCATGACGATCTCACTACCGTTACCAAAGCGGTAAAGATACATATTGATAATCGGACCCAGTGTCACGCCCATAAAACCGGTCAGCGCGAATACGGAAAGAATTCCCCAGGAACTGTTACGTAGCTTGGTGGTAAGAAACAGCAGGCCAAAATATCCAACCAGCGTAATCATTATCCCCGGGTGAGGCCAGTTGTTGGCCATCGAAATCCCTGTCATGACTGCAGAAAACAGCAGGGTCATGGACAGAAGCGCATAGGTGTTGCGTAACACCTTGTTTATTTCGATCGGCGATGTAGTCGTTTGTACAGCGCCAGTTCTGTATTGTGTCTGATTCATACTTTGGGCATAGCTCCATTTTTGTTGATTACGTTGTTTATAAGATAGGGCATATTTCAGATAGTTCAATGAAACATTACATCAAACCAACAAACCCAGCGCGCTACTTTAACGAATTCCAACGAATCTGTCATATGCCTGTGGACAGGGGTGGAATGCTAGTGCGTTTTTCTGTATTCTGCGCGTCTCAATATATGTCACACGATTTTGGAGAGGTGACAGAGCGGTTGAATGTACCGGTCTTGAAAACCGGCGTGGGTTTATAGCCCACCGTGGGTTCGAATCCCACCCTCTCCGCCAGGTACAAAAAAGCCCCGCCCAGCGGGGCTTTTTTGTACCTGACAAAGAGGGCGGTCAGATAAAGAGTGCTGTGCGAAGCACCAAGGGTTCGATTACTGGGCAGGATAGCCCAGGAAGACGTCGACGCAGGAGACGCCCGCAGGGCGAGGACCAGGGATGGTCCGAGTCAATCCCACCCTCTCTCTCAAATCACAGCACGCCCTAACCGGACAGGCTATTTTGGTCTTCGATGAAAAGGATGGTCCAATTCTTCCTACAAACATCCCCACAATTTGTCTCTTTCCTTTGAGTTCATTCGAGTTCAGGCTATGTCTATTGAGCACGCTACGATTTCTTGCCAGAAGGCACATTTAATGTCCAGCACAGTTTCTGTGCTACTATTGAGCGCATGAAAACGATGAATATCACAATCAAAGTTGAATCGGATCTCGTCCAGGATGCTAAAGTCCTTGCGGCAAAGCGAGGTACTTCGCTAAGCCGCCTTGTTGCAGAACAACTTAGGGAGATGGTGCAACAGGACCAGATCTATGCTGCCGCTAAAAACAATGCATTAAACCATCTGCGACGGGGTTTCGACCTGCAATGGGAAAAACCTGCCAGCCGCGAAACGCTGCATGACCGTGAAAACCTTCGTTGATACCAATGTACTCGTATACGCTTACGACCGGGGTGCGGGGTCGAAGCATGAGTGTGCATCCAGTCTTTTGGAAGGGCTTTGGGCAGATGGTAACGGGCTGCTGAGCACCCAGGTTCTGCAGGAGTTTTATGTCAATGTTCGGCGTAAAGCGAAAAACCCGATATCACACGAGCAGGCCAGGGCCCTTATTACCGACTACCTGTCGTGGAATCCGGTTGTCAATGATGGCGCCACAATGCTCGAGGCGATTAATGTTGAACAGCGTTATATGCTTTCATTCTGGGATGCGCTGATCGTTGTAGCCGCTCAGAAGAGCGGTGCTTCTGTACTACTTTCCGAAGATTTTAACGACGGGCAAAAGTTTGGCACGGTTCAGGTCAAAAATCCGTTTTTGGGTCAAGAATAGGGGCTGGATAGATTCACTCAGTACCGTGTGTCGCTCACCGTACCGCAGCCGAAGTATCGTATTTGAAGACGTCGATGTTCATCCATTCTTTTTGCTGCCAGCGCCACCAAAGATAGATACTCATTACTATAATCAATAGTGAAGCAGCGATCCACGGGCCGACACTTTCGAGTTGGGGGTAGAGTTCGGCCATTGCAAAGCCGCCACCGATGATGATGATCCAGTGAGCGACCACGAAGACGACGGCGGGGATGAAGGTGTCGCCGGCGCCGCGCAAGGCGCTGTGGTAGCTGATTCCCAGGGCGTCGAAGATTTGGAAGATGGCGGCGCAGATCATCACGCTTGAACCGATCCTGATGATTTCGATGTCATCGCTGAAGAAACCGATCATAGATTCCCGGCCAACCAGGAATATCAGGGACATGACGGCCATGTATCCGAGCATCAGTTCTGCACCAACGCGGGTGATGCGCATGGCTTGCAGGTGGTCGCCGGCACCGATGGCTTTGCCGACCAGGGCGGAAAGGGCGGTGCCCACGCCAACGCAGGGCATAAAGCTGATACGCAGGTACTGCCATGCGGCATTAGTGGCCAGTTGGTGGGTTTTGCCAAAATAAGTGCCGACTAGCACGGCGACAAAGATGGCCCAGACAATCACGTCACTGCACCACTGCAGGCCTGTTGGTCCGCCGAAGCGGAAGATGTTCATGATTTTGGCCCGGTCGATACGCCAGGTCGAGCGTGAGTGGAATACCTGGTTGGTTTCCCCGCTGCAGAATGAATACATCAGGCGCAGAACACGGTAGTTGGTTCCGACCACGGTGCCCCAGGCTGCCCCTTCGATGCCCATGGCTGGAAAACCGAACTTGCCGAAGATCAATGCGTAGCTCACCAGGGCATTGACGGCAACGGATTCCACCGCTGCCATGGCAGTAATACGCGGGCGGTGAACCCCGTTGAAGAAACTGCTCAAACCCATGGCGGCAATGGAAGGTCCGATCGTCCAGACGATAATGGCGGCGTAGCGGTTTTCCATCAGTTGAATCTGTGGTTCGTGACCGGCCAGTTGGAAGACGTAGGGGAGGGCAGGCCAAAGCGCCGCCCCGATGAGCCAGAAAGCCAACGACAGATACAAACCCTGCCAGGCGTAGGCGCTACAGTTGCGGTGATTACCCCGGCCCAGGCTTTGGGATGCCATGGTGCTGATGATCGACACGGTGCCCATGCCTATGACGATATACGCCCATATGACCATCTGGGCTGGCAGAATGCCCGCCTGGGCGTCGCTGTCGCCGGTGCGGGAGATCATCCAGTAGTCGGTGATGTCCATGACCATACGCGAACAGGTGGCCACCACGATGGGTATGGACATCCTGATGACATCACCCAGCTCCTGCCGATAGTGGGCAGTGCCCTGATGATGCTCAGGGCTGGTCATAAGTAAATCTTCCGAATTTCATGATACTTAGCTACCACATTCCCAACTGGCTTTCCGGAGATCATAACCTTATTACCGCTCTTGGATTTGACATTTGTCATGTGTTCCAGGGTTATACCCGCACTCGGACTGGAAATAGAATAGGTGGATAAATA